>NZ_JADBQK010000032.1:0-65118 GCF_014895885.1 Enterobacter cloacae complex sp. P17RS | reverse complement strand
TATTTATCTAAATCATAAATAGCATCTATAGCTAATCAGGTCTGCTGTGATAGAAATGGCATTATCCCAATAATTACAGTTAGATACAGATCAGTAGAGATTTGAAGTGAAAAAAGTATTAAACACTAATCAATAAGAAGCTCTTAAGTGTTATGGTCGAAAATAATGCAGAATGTGTAAAATAGTTAATTCAAATTTATAGATTTTTCTACATTCTTTATTATCGAATCCTTCTTGTCTTTTGAATGAAAGTTATGTTGAAACTGTCATGAGTGCTTTAGATGCAGGCGAAAAATATTTGTGTTGAAAATTTATTCAAGAATGTATCTAACGTTGATTGCTATAACTTAGTAAGAGGATTGTTATACAAAAGGGAGTGTTTAGAGAGGGGGCATGATCACCCCCATTTACAGGCTATGCTACAGTATCAAGGATCTCTCTTAAAAAATCAGTGAAACTGTCAAATGAACCAAAAACATTTTCTGTACCAACATTATCCCTAATTTCAAATAAATTAGATTTTGAATCATAAGTAAATAATGAAATACTATCTTCTCCGATCACTAATCTTTGAGCAAGATCAGGATTGATATAATCATCATTATCTCTATAAAAATCGTTCATAACAAATAAGTTTTTAACTAATGGTTCAGGTATAGAAAGACTGAATAAGGTTAATCCGTTATATTCAAATCCATCCATATACTTCAAAAAACTTACATAATCAGGTTGATTTGTAAATAACAAGTCAATTTCATCACCTAGAGTTCGTAACATAGGATGTAGAGTATTGCTAGACTCTCTGTTTTTTATGCTTTCAAGAAATGAATCTTTGATAGGGGCTTCTACTGGATACTCCCATTTATCCATCATTCCTTTTAGTTCGATAAGAATTTCATTTATGTTATTTTCCATCATTGTTCCTTTCAAATCATTTAAGTGGATAAATAGAACCAGTAGGCATAGCCCACGGAGTTATCTTACTTTCACCTGCTATCATATCTCTTGTTACGGATGATTGCATATTGGTAAACAATTTATGGTATGGTTCATTTTCAATCAATGACAGGTTTTCAAAAGCGTTAGTACCGCCATCATCTAATGGTAACTTGTGGTGAACGCTCCAACCACCAGGGACTCCGCCTTCTGACATACGTAATAAATCTGATGGACTAAACTTGTTTGCAGCTTCCGGTGTACCAGCAATGTCTTTAAGGAAATTTTTTCTGATAGAACTATTAAACTCTCGTCTTAATACTGCTGCTTCGGCTGGTTCACGTCTGACATAGTTAATTTGCTTAATTTCTAATCCATCAAGCAACTTAGTTTCACCTCTCAACTTTCCTATGTAACTATTCATTTCTTCATACAATTGAGAATTAGGTCTTTTAGCCATTAAAATAGAGGCTGCTGCTATTACTGTACCTGCTGTTTGTTCATTTAATACCTGGTCATAACCCTGTATAGCCTCACCGCCTAATTGTTCTGCAGTTTTTCTGAACCCTTCAATGTTTCCATTATAAACCCCGCCAGCGGCCAATAAACGTCCTGCTGCTTTGCTATTGATGGTCTTAGCTGATTGCGCATGTTGTATAGGGGCATCTGAATAATGAATTTTTTGTGTAGGCGCTGGTTTCCTTCCCTGATGATCATTTAAACACTTTTCATATGCTTTTTTTACTTCCATTTCAAACCATGAATGCCAATGTTCCATAAAGCAATCATAAACAAGATCACCCTTTTCATCAAAATAAAAGGGATGTTTGAAGTAATCCCATTTTTCAGTGGTGTCTATTCCGATAAGCCAGCCAGTATCTATATTATGCTGTGTGTGATCATATGCACCATCGTACAGACCATTACGTTTACGGTCATATTTGGCTGAATGAGGATTTACAAACCCACTCTTTCTGTTTGGCATTTGATGGAGGCTAAAATAAGAATAGTTGTCAGAATCAAGATCGTAGTAGATTCTTGCTCTTTCAAAAGTGACTTCCGGTCTCAGTATGTATTGAAAATCTTCGGGTTTAAGTTCCCTTGCTGCATCCCATATCATGAACAATCTGAAATCGTGCATGTAGATCCCTCACAATGCAAAAGGTTTATATTATCAGAAGAAATTATATTATCAATTATTCCCATGATAGATAAATACCTGGGATGTATTCATTGGATTGATATAAATTGCAAGCTATGAGTAACAATAAGGGAATCTATTATCTACTTTTAAACATCTTTTGAAGTGTGGTTAGTTATTTTGTCTATTGGCTTATCTTTGGCTTGGATTCTATTTCGATGGTGCCAAAAGTAGTATTTATGTAATATAAGCTCAATAAAAATCTCTATTTATCTTCTGGCGGCAGAGTTGAATTTAATTGTAAATCGAAAATCCTTGCGCCTGATCCCTACCCCCGGTTACACTAAGCATCTACAATTTGTTTCTTTGTAACTGATTGTTTTATATAGATTTGACTCGGGGTGCCCTTCTTCGTTGAAGGCTGAGAAATACCCGTATTACCTGATCTGGATAATGCCAGCGTAGGGAAGTCAGATGCCTTCGCGGTCATCGCTTCTTCACGCAAGGCAGGAGCGAACCCATGCAGCCTGACCTGCTCGATTTACACGTTTTACACCACTTCCGCACCCGTTCTCCGCTGACCCACTGCATGACCAATGACGTCGTACAGACCTTTACGGCCAACGTTTTGCTGGCTCTTGGCGCATCCCCGGCGATGGTGATTGAGGCCGAAGAGACCGAACAGTTTGCCGCGATAGCCGATGCGCTGTTAATCAACGTCGGCACGCTGACCGCACCGCGCGCCCAGTCGATGCGTCGTGCCATTGAAAGCGCGGTGGCGGCAGGCAAACCCTGGACGCTGGACCCGGTTGCGGTGGGTGCCCTGACGTTCCGAACCCGTTTTTGCCATCAAATTTTGGCACTGAACCCGACCACCATTCGCGGCAACGCCTCTGAAATCCTGGCTCTGGCCGGAATGAGCGCGGGCGGGCGCGGTGTTGATACCACCGACACCGCCGCCAGCGCGTTGCCTGCCGCTCAGGCGTTGGCCCGCCAGACCCATGCCATTGTGGTGGTCACCGGCGAGGTGGACTACATCACTGACGGAGAGCGGACCCGAACGGTAACGGGCGGAGACCCGTTAATGACGCGCGTAGTGGGAACCGGGTGCGCGCTTTCTGCCGTTGTGGCGGCGAGCTGCTCGCTGCCGGGGGACCGGCTGGATAATGTTGCCGCCGCCTGCGGATGGATGAAGCGCGCCGGAACGGCAGCCGTTGCGCGCTCGCGCGGGCCAGGCAGTTTTACCAGCGCCTTCCTGGATGCGCTCTATACGCTGGAGGAACAGGCATGAAGCGGATTAACGCCCTGACCATTGCCGGCACCGATCCCAGCGGCGGCGCAGGCATCCAGGCCGATCTGAAAACCTTCTCGGCCCTTGGCGCGTATGGCTGCTCGGTGATTACCGCGCTGGTAGCGCAAAACACGCGCGGCGTGCAGTCGGTCTACCGTATCGAGCCGGATTTTGTTGCCGCGCAGCTGGATTCGGTGTTCAGCGACGTGCGGATTGATACCACCAAGATCGGCATGCTGGCCGAAACGGACATTGTGGAGGCGGTGGCCGAGCGGCTAAAACGCTATCAGGTGCAAAACGTGGTGCTGGATACCGTCATGCTGGCAAAAAGCGGCGATCCGCTGCTCTCCGCCTCCGCCGTTGAGACGCTGCGCAATAAGCTGCTGCCGCAGGTGGCGCTCATCACGCCCAATCTGCCGGAAGCCGCCGCGCTGTTAGGCACGTCGCACGCGCAAACTGAACGCGAAATGAAAGAGCAGGGGTATGCGCTGCTGGCGATGGGCTGCGGCGCGGTGCTGATGAAAGGCGGTCATCTGGATGACGCTGAAAGCCCGGACTGGCTCTTTACCCGCGACGGCGAGCAACGTTTTACGGCTCCGCGCGTACAGACCAAAAACACCCACGGCACGGGGTGCACCCTCTCCGCCGCGCTGGCGGCGCTGCGCCCACGGCATGACGGCTGGGCTGATACGGTGCGAGAAGCGAAAATCTGGCTCTCGGCGGCGCTGGCAAAAGCCGATACTCTGGAAGTCGGTCACGGTATTGGGCCGGTTCATCATTTTCATGCGTGGTGGTAACCCAGTATACTGGCAGGAAACACCACGCCTGAGAAAACAGAGATGGAACAAGCGCATACCCGGTTAATCGCTCAACTGACTGAACGGATCGCCGCGCCTGACAACACGCCGCTGTACCTGAAATTTGCCGAAACGGTAAAAAACGCGGTGCGTAGCGGCGTGCTGGAGCACGGGAACATTTTGCCCGGCGAGCGCGATCTGAGCCAGTTAACCGGCGTGTCGCGGATCACCGTGCGCAAAGCGATGCAGGCGCTGGAAGCCGAGGGCGTTGTCACGCGTGCCCGGGGTTACGGCACGCAAATTAACAACATCTTCGAATACTCGCTCAAGGAAGCGCGCGGGTTCTCTCAGCAGGTGGTGCTACGCGGTAAAACGCCTAATACGCTGTGGGTCAATAAACGCGTGGTGAAATGCCCGGAAGAGGTGGCGGGCCACCTGTCGCTGGAGCCGAACAGCGACGTCTTTTTGCTGAAGCGTATTCGCTATGTGGATGACGATGCGGTGTCGATTGAAGAGTCCTGGGTGCCGGTTGGGCTCATTCCCGAACCGGATGCGATAGGGATTTCGCTGTACGACTACTTCCGCAGTCAGAATATCTTCCCGCAGCGCACCCGTTCACGGGTCAGCGCCCGCATGCCGGACAGCGAGTTTCAGGCGCACATAAAGATGGACGAAAAAATACCGGTGCTGGTGATCAAGCAGGTTGCGCTTGACCAGCAGCACCGGCCGATTGAGTACAGCATCAGCTACTGTCGCAGCGACCTATACGTCTTTGTGTGCGAGGAGTAATTCCTCACGAGTGGGCGCGCAGTCGCCGCCGCGATGGCTCACCACCCAGGACGCCACGGCATTCCCCAGCAGAACGGCGTCTGCCAGCGACCATCCCGCCGCCAGCCCGGCAAGCGTGCCGCCCGCGTGGCTGTCGCCAGCGCCAATGGTGTCCACTACCGTGGCGGGGAACGCCGGAACAACGCCCGATGCGTCGCCATCATACCAGGCAGCCCCGTCTTTATCATGCCGCACAATCAGCGCGGCGCCGAAGCGCTGCTGCCACTCCTCGCCCAGGTTTTCAGCCTCAACGCCCAGCCTTTCAGCAGCGAGCTCCGCTTCCTGACGATTAAGGGACACGATCGGCCTGCAGGCCATAATCCGCGCCATCAGCGCGTCGGGGATATCCGCGATGCGTGGGCCGAAATCGATAAGCGCCGTCACGTCCTCCAGCCCTTCAAGCCAGCCCGTCAACAGCTCGCCGCACGGCGAGGCCAGCTGGTAGCCGGAGAGATAAACCAGGCTATTTTGCGGGACGTTTAGCTCATCAAGCCAGCGCTGCTGCCACTGGTTCTCGACGCCGCTAAAGGACATAAAGGTGCGCTCGCCGTCAGGCTCCACCAGGGCCAGACACCAGCCGTTGTCGCCGGTTTCAGCCTCCACGGCGCTGTGCAGATCCTGCTTCGCCATCGCGTTACGAATAATATCCGCCCACACGCCGTGGCCGACGGGAAGGGCGTTTTGCGCCGCAATGCCGAGCCGTTTCAGGGCGATGGCGATATTCAGCGCGCAGCCGCCGATATTCACCCCCTGCTGTTTAAGCTCGATATCACACCCGCGCCAGGGCAGGGCGTAGGCGTCGGCGATGACGTCAATCACCGCTGCGCCCAACACCGTCACCGGGCGCGTGGCGTGCAGGGTGTCGAGACGTTGGGCAAATGCATTCATACGCCCTCCCTTTGCTCCCTGAAGTGCAGCAGTTTTTCGCAGTAGTGACCGAAATCGAGCTGATTAACGGCGTCGAGTTCGGCTTTGAGCGCCGGGTCAATGGCCTGCACGCCGTGGAGCGCGCCGCAGATGGCCGTCGCCATCGCGCCAATGGTGTCGGTATCGCCACCCAGATTGGCGCATAAAATGGCGCAGCGGTTCGGGTCGGTTCCCGCCAGCTCAACCATCGCGATGGCTGCCGGAACGGACTCAATGGTGCTGGTACCTGCGCCAGTGAGCTGATAAATCTGCTCGCTGGCGGAGTCGATGCCGTTGGCGTCCCGCACGGTCTTAAGCGCCAGCTCAATGCGTGCCGCGAGCGACGCGCTGAAGGTGGTGGTTTTCGCCTCCTGCGCATAGCGGGCGATCCCCGGCAGGGCATCGACGATGTTCTGCCAGCGTTCCCCGTCGATGGCGCGGGAAACCGCCCAGGCAATCACCACCGCGCCGGCAATGGCGAGATCCGATTTATGCGTCGGGCTGGAGGCCTGCGCCACCTGGTTCACAAAGTGCTCCAGCCGCGTCGCCGGGAGCAGGCAGCCCAGCGGGGAGGCGCGCATCGCCGCCCCGTTAGTCACGCCGTTGTTGTCCAGCTCGCTGACCGGCTTCCCGTCACGAATCGCGTTAAGCGCGATTTTCGAGGTCGGGCCGAGCACGTTCTTGTTGAACGCGTCGAAGTCGAGCGCCCAGTTCAGGATATGCTTGCCGATAACATCCGCGTTAATCTCCCCGTCGCACTCGATAATCGCATCGGCCAGGCACAGCGCCATCGAGGTGTCATCGGTGAACTCTGCCTGTTTGAAATAGCAGGCCGCGTTATTCTCTGCCGGGCCGGGTAAAAAACGGTCGATCCAGCCGAAGTGCGTCTTGACGCGCTTTCTCGGCCACAGCTCCGACGGCATGCCCATCGCATCCCCTAACGCCTGGCCGTAAAGGGCCCCGAGAATACGGTCTTGTTTCATTTAACTTCCCCTTGTGTCAGCGCGGTATCGCCATCAACCACCTCAATTGCGGTGATCTCTTTATCCGATTCGCGGAAAAACAGCATAAACAGCACGGCAATCACGGCAATCATGACTGCACCAAATGTCCACATTCCGGCCCAGTTGAAGGTCAGCCCATTCACCGGCTCTTTGTAAGCGAACATTTTTTCCATCATCACGCCGCCCAGGCGGTAACCCAGCAGGCTACCAAACCCCTGACAGCACAGCGTAATCAGGCCTTGCGCGGCGGTGCGCATGTGCACCGGCGCTTTTTTATCCACGTAGATGTACGCGGTCACGTAGTAGAAGTCATAGCTCACGCCGTGCAGCAGGATGCCGAGGAACAGCAGGGCGTAGGTGAAGTACTGTTCAGCGCCACCGTAGACGAAGAAGCCGTAGCGGATGGCGGCGGTAATCAGGCCCAGCAGTAAGACCTTCTTAATACCAAAGCGTTTGGTAAAGAACGGCAGGGCGAGCATAAAGAAGATTTCAGAGAACTGGCCGAGCGTCATCCAGCCGGTGGCGTTTTTCATCCCCACTTCGGTGAGATAGCCGTTGGCGAAGATGTAGTAGAAGGCCAGCGGCATGGCGAACAGGAACGAGCAGAAGAAGAACACCAGGAAGTTTTTGTCGCGCAGCAGGACCAGCGCATCCAGCCCCAGCATCACTTTGAAATCCAGCTTGCCGGTACTTTTCGGCGGCGTGTTTGGCAGGAACAGGGCAAAGACGCCGAGCAGGGCGGAGCTGGCTGCGGTCATCAGCAGCGGAATATTGGTATCGGAAATATCGCTGTAGCCGAGCATCTGTGGCAGGAACCCGCACGCCAGCCCCGAGGCGATCCAGCCGATGGTGCCCATCACGCGGATACGCGGGAAATCAGCCTCAACGTCGTCCACGTTCGCGAAGGCAATGCTATTGGTCAGCGCGATGGTCGGCATATAGGTCAGGGAATAGACCAGCAGCAGCGGGAAGAAGGTGCTGAACTGGGTTTGCTGCGCGGCGAAGTACATCAGGATCGCGCCGGCGAACATCAGCACCGACAGTACTTTCTGCGCGGCGAAGAAGCGGTCCGTCAGCGAGCCGACCAGGATAGGAGAGAGGATCGCGGCAATCGCGGTACAGGCGTAAGACCAGCCAATTTCCCCGGCGGTAAACCCGCTTTTGCTCAGCCACAGCCACAATGGCACAAACCACGCGCCCCAGATAAACCATTCAACAAACATCATGAATGACAGTTGGACTTTCGTTTTCATTTTTTAATCCTGCATGTCAGATAAGGTACGCCTTTAACATACCACTCAATAATACCTTTTAAATACCTTTGTGGCGATTGTTTGATCAATGTAACAGTTTTGTTGTACACGAATCGAGCCAGCAGATTGTGCTGAAAAAAAATGCATATGGTGGAAAATCTGTTAAGTCGGTACCAGGCTTAGTCTGCCCATAAAAGATGGGACTGGATAAACACACACCGACACGACGTCGGATTTACGGGAGTATCACATGACTGATATTGCGCAGTTGCTTGGCAAAGACGCCGACAGCCTTTTACAGCATCGTTGTATGACCATTCCAGCCGACCAGCTTTACCTGCCTGGTCACGACTACGTTGACCGCGTGATGGTGGATAACAACCGTCCGCCTGCGGTTCTGCGAAACATGCAGACCCTCTACAACACCGGGCGACTCGGCGGCACCGGGTATCTCTCTATTCTGCCGGTGGACCAGGGCGTTGAGCACTCGGCGGGCGCCTCTTTCGCGGCGAATCCGCTCTACTTCGATCCGAAGAATATTGTTGAGCTGGCGATTGAAGCTGGCTGTAACTGTGTAGCCTCCACCTACGGCGTGCTGGCTTCGGTTTCGCGTCGCTATGCCCACCGCATTCCGTTCCTCGTGAAGCTGAATCACAACGAAACTCTCAGCTACCCCACCGAGTATGACCAGACCCTCTACGCCAGCGTCGAGCAGGCGTTCAACATGGGGGCGGTGGCCGTCGGGGCGACGATTTACTTCGGCTCTGAACAGTCCCGTCGTCAGATTGAAGAGATCTCCGCAGCGTTTGAGCGCGCGCACGAGCTGGGTATGGTGACCGTGCTGTGGGCGTACCTGCGTAACTCGGCGTTCAAAAAAGACGGGGTGGATTATCACGTCTCCGCCGACCTGACCGGCCAGGCGAACCATCTGGCGGCCACCATCGGCGCGGACATCGTGAAGCAGAAAATGGCGGAGAATAACGGTGGCTATAAAGCGGTGAACTTTGGCTACACCGACGATCGCGTTTACAGCAAGCTGACCAGCGATAACCCGATCGACCTGGTGCGCTACCAGCTGGCGAACTGCTATATGGGCCGCGCGGGGCTGATTAACTCGGGCGGCGCGGCGGGCGGCGATACTGACCTGTCCGATGCGGTGCGTACGGCGGTTATCAACAAACGCGCGGGCGGCATGGGGCTGATCCTTGGCCGTAAGGCGTTCAAGAAATCAATGGCCGACGGCGTGAAGCTGATCAATGCGGTTCAGGACGTCTATCTGGACAGTAAAGTCACAATTGCCTGACGTCTCCATCTCCCTCTCCCCGTGGGAGAGGGTTGGGGTGAGGGCATCATCGCGCACCGTGTGAAACATCAGCGCAAAAGCACACAGTCCGGCGGCAGCCTGCACTCCAGCGCGCCGGGCAATACCTCAATGCGGAACTGCGTCCCGCTAAGAGGCTCTCCGTCGAGGTTAAACGTCATCCCGTGCGGAGCATTCACCTCGAACCACGCCGATTTACCGTCAATGATATTCGGGCTCTCTTCCGGCTGCGTCAGCGTGGTAAACAGCGCGGGCAGCAGACCGTCGCCGGTGAAAATGCGCAGCTGTAGCTGACCATCGTTAATCAGCGCCTCCGGGCAGAGCTGCTGTCCGCCGCCTGCCTGACGTCCGTTGCCAATCCCAATTACCAGCGCGTCGCCCTGCCACTGAAAATCCTCACCGCGAATTTCGCATCGGTCCGGCTTGAGGGTGTCCATACGCATCAATCCGTGGATCAGGTACGACACGCCGCCCAGCGCCGCCTTCAGTTTTTCCGGCGTTTCGCTGGTAATGCGCGTGCCGAATCCACCCGTCGCCATATTGATAAAGCAGGTTTTGTCATTCACCTGGGCGATATCCACGGCGGTGGCTTTGCCGAGGATCGCCAGCTGAAGCGCCTTCTCTAAATCTTCTGGGATCCCGGCGCTGGTGGCAAAATCATTGGCGGTGCCGAGCGGTAATATGCCCATCACCGGGCGATCTGCCGGTGGCAGGTCGATAAGCGCAGAGGCGATCTCATTGATGGTGCCATCGCCGCCGCCGGAAATGATGGTGCTGATACCTAACGCTAAGCCTTCGTTGATATAGCGTGCCGCGTCGCCTTTTTCCCACGTCACGCGCACGTGGATACGTGCGCCGTCGTCACGCAAACCCATAATCGCCTGACGCAACGGATCGTTGCCTGCACTTTTGCCATTGAGAATCAATAAACTGTCTGGATAGGTTGCCATCCTCGCTGCTCCCTTTTTTAGCGTTAGTAAGAGTGTATAGCAGAGAGGGAAAAAGCGGGTAAGAACAGGATGAAAGGAACAAAATATGCCCGAAAGCGCGTTACACTCCAGCGATGATATTAACGTAATCACAGGAAAGTGATGATGAATAAAATTTTGGTAAGCGCGTGCCTGATGGGCTTCAGGGTCCGTTATAACGGAAGTGAAAAAGCGAGAATGAAAGCGCAACTCGCTCGCTGGCAACAGGAACAACGTCTGGTTATCCACTGCCCTGAATTGGCTGCCGGGCTGCCTGTACCGCGTCCTCCGGCAGAGATTATGTCCGCTGATGGCAAAGACGTAATGCGCGGCCAAGCCAGAATTATTGAAAATACCGGGCAGGACGTTACTGAGCAGTATCAGCTTGCAGCCTGGCTTGCGCTACGCGCTGCTCAGGAGTCGGGGTGTAGCGCTGCATTGTTAACCGATGGCAGCCCAACGTGCGGCAGTGAGTTTATTTATGACGGATCGTTTCGCGGTATACAGAAAGCGGGGATGGGGGTTGCTGCATCGTTGCTCGCTGAGAATGGGATCGCCGTGTTCTCAGAGAAGCAAATCGACGAACTCATTGCCTGGGTTGAGGAGAGAGAAGGCAAAAAATAAGCCCGCGTAAGGGAGATTACGCAGGCTAAGGAGGTGGTTCCTGGTACAGCTAGCATTTATGGGTTATGTTTTTCAGCGGGGGGATAATACCCGTATTGAACGAAGCGGTATGTGATCCGATTCTAAGAATTATCCCAGCGCGAAAAAATTTCCCTGATTGACTATTTGCCGTGTGGATTACGTGTGCTTTCACCGTTGAAGTTACGCATCAGCAGCGCGAACTTCAGCTCCACTTCTTCCGGAACCGGCAGCCAGACGGTATGCCCGTCGCCCGGCGCAACCTCAATCGCTTCGCCTTTGCCGTTTTCCAGATGCTCCAGCGTGAAGTTCATGTTGCCCTGCGGGGTCATCAGCTCCAGGCTGTCGCCTTTGGTGAACTTGTTTTTCACCGCCACGGCCGCCAGCGCGCCTTTGCGCTCGCCGGTGAAGTCGCCGACAAACTGCTGGCGCTCGGAAACGGAGTAGCCGTGCTCGTAGTTCTGGTAGTCGTCGTGGGTATGACGGCGCAGGAAGCCTTCGGTATAGCCGCGGTGCGCCAGGCCTTCCAGCGTTTCCAGCAGGCTGGTATCGAACGGTTTACCGGCGGCCGCATCGTCGATGGCTTTACGGTACACCTGTGCGGTACGCGCGCAGTAGTAATAGGATTTGGTGCGGCCTTCAATCTTCAGGGAGTGCACGCCCATCTGAGTCAGGCGCTCAACGTGGGCGATGGCGCGCAGATCTTTCGAGTTCATGATGTAGGTGCCGTGCTCGTCTTCAAAGGCGGTCATGTACTCGCCCGGACGTTTGGCTTCTTCAATCATAAACACGCTGTCGGTTGGCGCGCCGATGCCCAGCGTAGGCTCAACGTTGGTCACCGGAATAGGCTCGTGCTTGTGGACGATGTTGCCGATATCGTCCTCTTTGCCTTCCTGGACGTTATATTCCCAGCGGCAGGCGTTGGTGCAGGTGCCCTGGTTCGGGTCGCGCTTGTTGATATAGCCAGAGAGCAGGCAGCGGCCGGAGTAGGCCATGCACAGCGCGCCGTGAACGAAGATTTCAATTTCCATGTCCGGCACCTGAGTGCGGATTTCTTCAATCTCTTCCAGCGAAAGCTCGCGGGACAGAATGACGCGGGTCAGCCCCATCTGCTTCCAGAATTTTACCGTCGCCCAGTTGACGGCGTTAGCCTGTACGGAGAGGTGAATATCCATTTCCGGGAAGTTCTCCCGAACCAGCATGATTAAACCCGGGTCTGACATGATCAGCGCGTCCGGCCCCATATCCACCACCGGCTTCAGGTCGCGGATGAACGTTTTCAGCTTGGCGTTGTGCGGCGCGATGTTGACCACCACGTAGAATTTTTTACCCAGAGCATGCGCCTCGTTGATGCCGAGCTGCAGGTTCTCGTGGTTGAATTCGTTGTTACGCACGCGCAGCGAGTAGCGTGGCTGGCCCGCATACACGGCGTCGGCGCCATAGGCGAAAGCGTAACGCATATTTTGCAGCGTTCCCGCCGGGGAAAGGAGTTCCGGTTTAAACATGTTTGTTCTCGTTCTGATGACAGGTCAGATCCGCATGCACCAGGTGCAGCGGTAAGGGGAGATCCCCTACTTTAAGGGCGGGCATTGTAGCGCTGCGGGGCAGGGAGGTAAACCATAACTATGGTAGTATTTAAAAAACTAATACTCAGACGAGTTAGTATGATTAAATTTGATTTACAATTTAATGGGGCAAAATTCACCCCATTTATAATAAATTGATTTCAATCTAGTTTGGTAAGTAAAGTAGCGAAACTTTTTAAATATGTAGTCTTACTCTTTTCATTAAAACCAGAAACGATAGTGTGACTCAGTAAATCCACTAGGGTTTCTTTGTATTTTGCATCGGAAAATAGTTTTCTCACTTTTTTCATTTCATTTTTAAATTCTTTATGAGTAAATAAAAGCACTTGACTAATTATATTGTATTTTTCGATGTCTATTTCATTTTGGTCAATGTTTTCACCAATTACTTTACGTTTTAATCGGGTGATTAGATTAACTATTTCCCCTTGCTCAGCAGGGTTGTCACCTACAATGATTGAAAGAGTGTCGATCAAACTAGTTGTATTTTCTTTAAAGAAATACTCTTCTGAAATTGTAGCTAACACTCCATCTTTCAAAGATGATGGTGAAATTTTCATTCCAAGCATTGAAAGACGTTCTATTGCTCTTTGTGGTGTATACACCAACCATTCATATGATGGATAAAAACTTCGTACAACGTTTCTCAATTCATACTGTGTTGAATCTAGAGTTACAATCATTGGTGTACTGAAATAACCTTTATCATCACAGTGTAAACGGTTATCACCAAGAACTGCTGAGCAAATAACGTCATTTTCAATTGCCTTCGGAGCACGATTTTTTAAAGCAATTTCACGTGAAAATTTGCTCTTTACTTTGTAGAGATAGTCAGTTGGCAAATTATCAAAATAATCAATTATTTCAATGTTACATATCTGAAGAAAATCATGTACACAAGCAGCGTAGGCATCAAAACGATTTGTAATTGGTATATCTTCATCTTCAATCCCAATAAATTCAAACAAGAAATTATGAAACCCAAATCTATCAGGTTGGTCAGCCTTCCATTTTAAATATATATTTAAAAATACATTTTTGGTTCCGCCAAGCTCGTTGATTAAATCAGCTGTAGCGAATTGGCTAATTTTATCAGCCTGTTCGAGGTGTCTAACTGTTTCTTCAAAATGCTCAATAGTTGCCCTTATTTTTTTATTTTTAAGGCCATTGATGCTTTCTCGCATAATATTGACATTCTTAAGTGATCTATCTAATAACTCTTTCTTTGAAAATCGTGTTACTGCGAGATAAGGAATTAAGACGGGGGCATCTAGATAAATGAAGAACATTTTTTCTTCGATGTATTTCTCTAGTTTTCTATTGCTTAGCAAGTTTAAACAAAGTTTAGCAGAGCAGTGTTCAGATAAATAATTACTTTCATTGGCTAATTCTACTAAATGTTGTGATAATGCTTCAGCTGAAATATTATTAGAATCGAGATTGCAATGTTTGGTGATTAACACGCTTAATTCGTTAATAATTGTTTTTATTATTTGTGCTTTTGGTGGCTGGAAATCCAGTTCAGTTATTTGAACATCTACTGAAGCTTCATACGCTTTTTTTATCAAGTCAAGTATCTGCGTCGCTAGTTTTTCCCCTTTATACTGTGTAAGTTCCCGTTCAAGTAATTCTATTAGTTCTACTTCTTGGGCTGTCTCTCTTAGCAAGGTATTCTCAATTCTTATTTTTTCTTGTAAAGAAAGAGAGTAGTTAGGTGAGTTGAATATAATTCTGCCATTTTTTGAAAGATAATTTAATCTTCCAATTAGAGCTCCTCTTTTTATAGAGATGCCATCAATATTTTCAAGGATTTCATCGAGTGTCTTATCCCCTTCAGAAAGAAGGGATAATATATTGGCATCGGTGATTGAGTTTTTTAAATTGGCGCTATCTTTGCTTAATAGTAAATATTCATAAAAAGTTCTTTGTTTAATATCTAAGATTAAATCGGTGTTAGCACTTAGTTTATGTATGTCTTTGATTAGAAAATTAAGTAGATCAGGATAGTTATTTGTTATATCTTGTCCAAGTCGTTTTGCATCAAAAAATTCCAGTGTTATTCCATATTCTTTCTTTGCTTTTGTTTTTATTTTGTCCAATGTAAATTCGGATGCTGGGTGACTCCAAAAGAAATTCAGAGTGGCTGGGTAATTGTGTTCATCGACCAAAACGGTGATTTTCTTTAAATCGGCTTCGATTTTTTCCTCTAGTCGATTTTCTTGTATAGAAATCTGAGTTGCTTCTTTTATTTCTTTGTTTCTAATCTTGTAAACAAGATCTTTTCCATTATCCCAGGGGCCGCCAATGAGATAGGCTTCTACACCGAAAGCATGGCTAACATATCTCCGGACCAATTCTTCGAAATCTGTTTCATTTTTTATAGTACTAATAAATTTCTGATTGTTTTCCATTTTATTTCTCAGCTGTTTTTGTTATCAAAGTTGTCAATGCGTTATCTATTTAAAATATAACATTTTAAGAAAGAACTTCAATAAATGAACTATATATGTTAATGTCAGAAAAAAGGTAAGCCATCAAAGTCACACAATCCTGCACGCATCCGCTTCCCAGCGATATCCCACGCCATACACCGCGCGAATAAATGACTGCTCGGCGTCCAGCGCCTCCAGCTTGCGGCGCAGGTTTTTGATGTGGCTGTCGATGGTGCGATCGGTCACCACGCGGTAATCGTCGTACAGGTGGTTCAGCAGCTGTTCGCGGGAGAAGACTTTTCCCGGCTCGTGGGAGAGGGTTTTCAGCAGGCGGAACTCCGCAGGGGTGAGGTCCAGCAGCTTGCTGCGCCAGCTCGCCTGGAAGCGGCTCTCATCCACAATCAGCGGGCTTTCGGCGTCCAGCATCTGAAGCTCGCGCTTCGGCCTGCAGCGGCGCAGAATGGTTTTCACGCGGGCCACCACCTCACGCGGGCTGTAGGGCTTGCAGATGTAGTCGTCCGCGCCGATTTCGAGCCCCAGCAGACGGTCAATCTCTTCGATTTTAGCGGTAACCATGACAATAGGCACGTCGGAGAAGCGACGAATCTCCCGGCACAGGGTCAGGCCATCAACGCCAGGCAGCATTAAATCCAGCAGGATAAGATCCGGCGGGGTCTGGCGCACGTACGGCAGCACCTGGTCGCCGTGGCTGATCAGTGACGGGGCATAGCTGGCCGCGCGTAAATAGTCGATCAGCAGCTGTCCCAGCTTGGGTTCGTCTTCGACGATCATAATGCGCGGCGTGTTTTCGTCAATCGGTAACTCGGTCATACTTCTCTCGATAAATCCCGTTCCAGAGGTAACTCTACTGTAATGCTAACCCCGCCAAAAGGCGAATGGGCGGCGCGAATGGTGCCATTATGCGCCTCGACGATGTTAACGCAAATCGCCAGCCCCAGGCCGGAACCGCCGCTGGCGCGGTTGCGGGAGCCTTCGGTGCGGTAAAAGCGCTCGAACAATTTTTCCAGCTGCGCGTCCTGCACGCCGGGGGCGGAATCCGCGAAGGTGAGGGCGAAGCGCCCGTTGTCCTGCCTGCCGGAGATATGCAGCCCGCCACCGCTGTCGGTGTAGCGCAGGCTGTTCTCCAGCAGGTTGTTGAACAGCTGCATCAGCCGGTCTTTGTCGCCAAATACCACCGCGCTGTCCGGCAGGGAGAGGTCGATTTTCAGGTTGCGACTGGCAAAGCGCTCGCGGAAGGCGCCGCTGGCAACTTCGAGCACGTTAATCACATCAACGGGCGCCTTCTGGTAGGCCAGCGCCCCTTCGTCGGACATGGATAGCTGGTGGAGATCGTCCACCAGCTTGGTGAGCGTGCCCACCTCCGCCTGCAGAGAGGCCACCGATTCGGGCGTAAACTGGCGTACGCCGTCCTGAATCGCCTCCAGCTCGCCGCGCAGCACTGCCAGCGGGGTGCGCAGCTCGTGGGAAATATCGGCCATAAAGTCGCGGCGCATCTGCTGGTTTTTCTCCAGCGTGCTGGCGAGCTGGTTAAAGTCCTGCGCCAGCTTGCCCAGTTCGTCCTGGCTGCGGGTGTCGACGCGGGTGGTGAAATCCCCGGCGGCCAGCTTGTGCGTGCCTTCCACCAGCCGTTTCACCGGCGCGAGCAGACCGCGCGCCAGCGGGAAGGTGGCGAGCGCGGCGAGCAGGGTGGAGAGAGCGACGATCAGCCAGCTGGTCCGGCGCTGCTGGCGGTCAAAATTGATATCGGTGTTGCGCGTCAGGCGCTCCACCGGTGAGGCGATAACCCAGCCGACGGTCGCGTTATTCACCTTAATCGCCCGGCGGGTGCCGTCCGGCGGTATCGGGGCGCGCGGCCCAACCAGCGTGCGCATATCCTGATCGATTACCCAGAACTGGGTGCGCCAGCCGTGTGGCGGCATGCCCGGGCCAGGCCGATCGTCGCCGGCATCGTGCTCCAGCGAGCGCAGGATCTGGAAAATAAAGCGGTCGTTATTGCGCAGAAAACGCCAGTTGCCGTGCTGGGCGTACTGTTCACTCAGCGCATCGCTTAAGCCCTGTAAACGCTGTTCATTGCCATGCTTGATGTAATCAATAAAACCGCGCTCAAAGCTGATCCGCACCGCCCAGTGCATGGTGATCAGCAGGACGATACAGGTGGCGAAGATCGCCACGAAGAGCTTGCCGGTAATACCCGGACGCCAGAATTTCATGAGCCACTCCTTTTGCCGCGCCTAATCACGACGTTCTTGCTGGTATCATCCGGCACTCTGGCGAAGATGAAAGCGGGCAGGGCGATAATCACCGCCATGCTGAGATAGGTATACAAAAAGACCTGATGCGCCACCGGCGTGTCGACGCTGAGGTGATGCTGACCGTACATGCCGAGCAGTAACCCCGCGATAGTCACGCCCACGCTCATGGAGAGCTGCATGATCATCGACAGCAGGCTGTTGCCGCTGCTCGCCAGATCGTCCGGCAGGTCTTTCAGCGTCAGGGTATTCATCGATGAGAAGCGCATGGAGTTGATCATCCCCTGGCAGAACAGCACCAGTGGCAGGACGTAGTACCAGCCCATCAGCGCCACGGTCATAAACAGCAGGCTCACCAGCGACAGCCCCAGTGTGGCGGCCACCAGCACGTGACGGTAGCCAAAGCGGTTCACCACCTGCACCACGATGCGCTTCATCCCCATGCTGCCGAGCACCATCGGGATCATCATCAGGCCCGCGTGAAACGGCGAAAACCCCATGCCAATTTGCAGAAACACGGGCGTCATAAACGGCAGCATGCCGCTGCCGATACGTCCGGCGAAGCTGCCGAACAGGCCAAGGCGGTAGGTGGGATTTTTAAATAAGTTCAGGCTGAACAGCGCCTGGTCATTCCCGCGAGCGTGCCACAGATACCACAGAATGGCGGTGATGCCGATAACCACCAGCACCCCGAGCGTCAGGGCGGAGATCCCCAGCCCCTTTTGCCCGTCGAGCGCCAGGGTGAGCGTAGCCATGCCCGCCGCCAGCAGAATAAAGCCTAAGAAATCAAAGCGCCGCGTCTGCATTTTGTAATTCGGCATCAGCGTCAGGGTGGCGATGGCGCCGATGATGCCCACCGGCAGATTGATCAAGAAGATCCAGTGCCAGGAGGCGTACTCCACCAGCATCCCGCCCAGCGCCGGTCCCAGCAGCGGCCCCACCTGGCCGGGCAGGGTGACGAAGGTCATCGCCGCCATGTACTGCTCGCGTGGCACAATCTTCATCACCGTTAACCGCCCGACGGGCACCATCATCGCCCCGCCGACGCCCTGCAGCACGCGCGCCGTTACCAGCTGGTCGAGGGTGCTGGCCTGGGCGCAAAACAGCGAGCCAGCGGTAAACAGCACAATAGCCGTGAAGAAAATATTCCGCACGCCCACTTTGTCCGCCAGCCAGCCGCTGGCAGGCAGCATCACCGCAACCGTCAGCACGTAGGAGACAATCACCATGTGCATATGCAGCGGGCTCTCCCCCAGGCTTTTCGCCATGGAGGGGAGGGCGGTGTTGACGATGGTCGTATCCAGCGACTGCATAAAGAAGCCGAAGGCGACTATCCACAATTGCCAGCGAACGTTGCTGGGAAGCTCAGTCATTTACCCGGTCACCGTGGTTCTGTTTTTACGCGAAAAGCGCAGCCGCAGGCGGTCGAAGAACAGATAGACCACCGGCGTGGTGTACAGCGTCAGCAGCTGGCTCATCACCAGGCCGCCGACGATGGTGATCCCCAGCGGCTGGCGCAGCTCTGAGCCGTCTCCGCCCGAGATAACCAGCGGCAGTGCGCCAAACAGCGCCGCCAGGGTGGTCATCATGATCGGACGAAAACGCAGCAGGCAGGCCTGGAAGATCGCCTCCTCCGGCGAGAGGTTGCCGTTGCGCTGGGCGTCCAGCGCAAAGTCCACCATCATGATGGCGTTTTTCTTAACAATGCCGATTAACAGCATAATCCCGATAAGCGCGATCAGGCTGAACGGCGCGCCGAACAGCTCCAGCGCAAGCAGCGCTCCCACGCCCGCCGACGGCAGCGTCGAGAGGATGGTCAGCGGATGAACGTAGCTCTCATACAGGACGCCAAGCACAATATAGACCGTGGCGATGGCGGCCAGAATCAAAATCACCTGCGAGTTCATCGTCTCCTGGAATACCTGCGCGGTCCCGGCAAAGCTGCCGCGCACGGTGGACGGTACGCCAAGCTGCGTCATCGCGCGGTTGATCGCGTCGCTGGCCTCGGAAAGCGACGAACCGGCGGGCAGGTTAAAGGAGATGGTCGACGCCGCCGACAGCCCCTGATGGTTCACCGACAGCGGCGCGTTGGCTGGTCGCCAGCTGGCAAAGTAGGAGAGCGGTATCGCCTTGCCGTCGCTGTTAATCACAAACATTTTATCCAGCGCACTTATGTCCTGGGTGTAGCGCGGGTCAACCTCCATCACCACCTTGTACTGGTTCATCGGCTGATAGATGGTGGAGATCTCCCGCTGGCCGAAGGCGTTATTTAGCAGGCTGTTGGCGGCTTCAACGTTGATGCCCAGCCGCGACATGGTTTCACGGTCGTAGGTCAGGGCCATCTCCGCGCCGTTGTCCTGCTGATCGGAGTTCACGTCCGCCAGCTCCGGCAGGGCGGCCAGCGCCTTACGGATCTTCGGCTCCCACTCGCGCAGGGCGGCTAAATCATCTGAGAGCAACGTGTACTGATAGCTGGCGTTCGCCTGCCGCCCGCCGACGCGGATATCCTGAACGGCCATCAAAAACAGGTTTGCGCCCGGCTCTTTGGCGAGCTTCACACGCAGGCGGTCAATCACCTGCTGCGCCGTTTCGTTGCGCTCGCCGCGCGGCTTAAGGGTAATGAACATCATCCCGCTGTTAACGCGCGAGCCGCCGGTAAAGCCAGTGACGTTGTCTACAGCCGGATCCTCACGAATGATCTTCATAAAGTCCTGCAGCTTGCCGCGCATCGCCTGGAATGAAATGCTCTGGTCCGCCTGAATGCCGCCCATCAGCACCCCGGTGTCCTGCTCCGGGAAGAAGGTTTTCGGGATGGTGATGTACATCCAGACGTTGAGCCCAATGGTGGCGATCAGCACCAGGCCGACCAGCCGCGTGTGGTTCAGCACCCACTTCAGCGATTTGCCGTAGCCTTCCTGCATCGCCATCAGAAAACGACCAAAGCCTTTGCGGCGCGGCTGCGAGTGAGGCTTGCTGCGCTTGAGCATCCAGCCGCACATCATCGGCGTCAGCGTCAGGGAAATCACCAGCGAAATCCCGATGGCGACCGAGAGCGTGACGGCAAACTCCCGCAGCAGCCTGCCCGGCAGCCCGCCCATCAGCAGCAGTGGCAGGAATACCGCCACCAGCGACAGGCTCATGGAAAGTACCGTAAAGCCCACCTCGCGCGTGCCCTGCAGCGCGGCCTGCAGCGGTTTCACGCCCGCTTCAAGGTGGCGGGAAATGTTCTCCAGCACCACGATGGCGTCATCCACTACGAAGCCCGTCGCAATCGTCAGGGCCATCAGCGACAGGTTGTTAAGGCTAAAGCCACACAGGTACATGGCGGCAAATGTCCCAATCAGCGACACCGGCACGGCCACCGCCGGGATCAGCGTCGCGCGGCCGGAGCGCAGGAACAGGAACACCACCAGGATCACCAGCGCGACGGAGATAATCAGCGTTTGCTCCACCTCTTCAAGCGAGGCGCGGATGGTCGGGGAGCGATCCTGGGCAATCTGCAGATCGATTGCTGCCGGGATGGTCTCCTGTAGCTCCGGGAGGCGGGCGCGAATGCTGTTCACCGTCTCAATAATGTTCGCCTCCGGCAGCTTGCGGATCATCAGCAGGATGGCCGGTTTAGCGTTGGTCATCCCGGCGTTGCGCACGTCCTGCACCGAGTCGGTGACGCTGGCGACGTCGCTCAGGCGTACCGCCGCGCCGTTGTTGTAGTGAATAATCAGCGGCTGGTATTCCGCGGCGGTTTTTAGCTCGTCGTTAGTGTGGATCTGCCAGCGGTGGCTGCCGTCCTCAATCGCCCCCTGCGGTTTACGCACGTTGGCGCTGCTGATGGCGGAGCGCACGTCGTCCAGCGACACGCCCTGATTGAACAGCGCCTGCGGGTTCAGGCCCACGCGCACGGCGGGCAGAGAACTGCCGCCAACGCTCACGTCACCCACGCCGTTGATTTGTGAGATCGTCTGCGCCAGCTGGGTCGAGGCAAAGTCGTAGAGCTGCCCCTGAGAATAGGTGTCCGAAGTCAGCGTCAGGATCATGATTGGCGCGTCGGACGGATTGGCCTTGCGGTAGGTCGGACGGCTCGGCATCCCGCTCGGCAGAAGGCTTTGCGCGGCGTTGATGGCCGCCTGCACGTCACGGGCGGCACCGTTAATATCCCGGTCGAAGCTGAATTCCAGAATGATGCGCGTGCTGCCCAGCGAGCTGCTGGAGGTCATCTCGTTGACCCCCGCAATCCGCCCAAGAGAACGCTCCAGCGGCGTGGCAACGGACGAGGCCATGGTCTCCGGTGACGCACCCGGCAGCGAGGCGCTGACCATGATCACCGGGAAATCCACCTGCGGCAGGGGGGCAACTGGCAGCAGCCGGAAGCCCAGCACGCCGCACAGGGTAATGGCGACGGAGAGTAAAATCGTCGCCACCGGACGGTAAATGAAGAGGGCGAAAAACTTCACTTACGCCTCCTCTTCACGTTTCGGGAAACGGCTTTTGGTCCACAGCGCCAGGCGGTCAAACAGCAGATAGATCACCGGCGTGGTGAAGAGCGTCAGCACCTGACTCACCAGCAGGCCCCCGACCATACCGATACCCAGCGGGCGGCGCAGCTCCGCGCCGACGCCGGTGCTGAGCATCAGCGGCAGCGCCCCCAGCAGGGCGGCCAGCGTGGTCATCAGGATCGGGCGGAAACGCAGCAGGCAGGCCTGGAAGATGGCATCGCGCGGCGACATGTCCTGCTCGCGCTCGGCGGCCAGCGCAAAGTCGATCATCATGATGGCGTTTTTCTTCACGATCCCGATAAGCAGGATGATGCCGATGATGGCAATAACGTCCAGCTCGCTGCCCGCCAGCATCAATGCCAGCAGCGCCCCCACGCCCGCCGTTGGCAGGGTAGAGAGGATGGTGATTGGGTGGATAAAGCTTTCGTACAGCACGCCAAGCACGATGTACATCGCCACGACCGCCGCGACGATCAGCCAGACGGTGTTCCCCAGCGCGGCCTGGAACGCCAGCGTGCTGCCCTGGAACTGGGTCTGAATGTCGGACGGGAAGCTGAGCGCTTTTTCAGCAGCCTGGATGGCTTCCACCGCCTCGCCCAGCGAGTAACCGTCCGGCACGTTGAAGGAAATGGTGGTGGACGGGAACTGATCCAGGTGGTTAATCGACAGCGGGGTATAGCGCTCCTCCACCGTGGCGATGGCGCTCAGCGGCACAATGCCGCCGTCTTTGCTGGTCAGGCGCACCGAGTCCAGCGCGGCCAGGCCGGGGGTGTTCTCGGTGTTGTGTTCCAGCACCACGCGGTACTGGTTCGCCTGGGTGTAGATGGTGGAGATCAGGCGCTGTCCGAAGGCGTTGTACAGGGCGTTGTCCACATCAGACATGGTGATGCCCAGACGGCTGGCGGTGTCGCGGTTAACGTTCACGTACGCCGCCAGCCCTTTGTCCTGCCAGTCGCTGCTGACGTCGACGAGCTGCGGCAGGGTGTTAAGTTTTTCAACCAGCTGCGGCACCCAGGTGCTGAGGGCGTCAAGCGACGTAGCCTGGAGCGTGAACTGATACTGCGTGCGGCTGACCTGGGTATCAATGGTCAGATCCTGAATCGGCTGCAGGTAAAGCTCAACGCCCGGCACGCGGGCCACGGCGCTTTGCAGGCGCTCGATGACGGCGTTCACGCGGTCGTCGCGCTCATCCAGCGGCTTGAGGTTGATCTGCAGACGCGCGCTGTTGAGCGACGGATTGGTGCCATCCACCCCCACGTAGGACGTCAGGCTCTCCACCGCCGGGTCTTTCATGATGATCTCAGACACCTGCTGCTGGCGCTGCGCCATGTTCGCGAAGGAGACCGACTGCGGAGCCTGAAGCGTGCCCTGAATAATGCCGTTATCCTGGATGGGGAAGAAACCTTTCGGAATAAAAATCCACAGCATTACGCTGAGCGCCAGCGTGCCCAGCGCCACGCCAAGCGTTGCCCACGGATGGTTCAGCACTTTCGCCAGCACGCGACCGTAGGCGGCAATAATTCGCTCGAACATCCGCTCGGAGGCGCGGGAGAAGCGGTTTTGCTTGCGCAGGGACTCGTGGCTTAGCATGCGGGCGCACATCATCGGCGTCAGGGTCAGCGACACCACGGCAGAGATCAAAATGGCGACCGCCAGCGTCACGGCAAACTCGCGGAACAGCCGCCCGACGATGTCGCCCATAAACAGTAGCGGGATCAGCACCGCAATCAGCGAGAAGGTCAGCGAGATAATGGTAAAGCCGATTTCCCCTGCGCCCTTCAGCGCGGCGGCCAGCGGCTTTTCACCTTTCTCGATATAGCGCGAGATGTTCTCGATAACGACGATGGCGTCATCCACCACGAACCCGGTGGCGATGGTGAGCGCCATCAGCGTCAGGTTGTTAATCGAAAAGTCGAGGAACACCATCACCGCAAAGGTCCCGACCAGCGAGAGCGGCACAGCGACGGCGGGGATAATGGTTGCCGGAACGTTGCGCAGGAACAGGTAAATGATCATTACCACCAGCGCAATCGCCAGCATCAGCTCGAACTGGGTATCGGTGACCGACGCGCGAATGTTGGTGGTGCGGTCGGAAAGGACTTTTACGCTGACCGATTTCGGCAGGCTTTCAATCAGCTGTGGCAGCATGGTGCGGATGCTGTCGGCGGTTTCGATGATGTTGGCGCCCGGCTGGCGCTGCACGTTCATCACGATCGCCTGCTGCTTGTTCGCCCACGCGCCGAGCCAGCTGTTTTCCGCGCCTTGTTCCACGGTGGCGACATCGCCCAGGCGGATCGGCGCGCCGTTCTGGTACGCCACAATCAGCTGACGGTATTCGTCGGCGGACTGCATCTGGTCGTTTGCCGAGAGGGTGACCGCACGGGTCGGGCCGTCCAGCGAGCCTTTCGCCGAGTTGACGTTGGCACTGCTGATGGCGGTGCGGATGGTTTCGCTGGTCAGCCCCAGCGCGGCAATCGCCTGTGCGTTAAGCTTCACGCGCACGGCCGGGCGCTGGCCGCCCGCCAGCGTGACGAGGCCGACGCCGGAGACCTGAGAAATCTTCTGCGCCACGCGGGTTTCGACCATGTCTTCGACCTGGGTCATCGGCATGGCGGAGGAGGTAACGGCCAGCGTCATGATCGGCGGATCCGCCGGGTTCACCTTGCTGTAGACCGGCGGGTTAGGCAGGTCCGACGGCAGCAGGTTGGTGGCGGCGTTGATGGCGGCCTGCACTTCCTGCTCGGCGACGTCCAATGACAGCGTTAGCTGGAACTGCAGCGTCACGACGGATGCCCCGCCGGAACTCTGGGAGGACATCTGTTTTAACCCGGACATCTGGCCAAACTGGCGCTCCAGCGGGGCGGTAATGGCGGACGTCACCACGTCCGGGCTGGCGCCAGGATAGAGAGTGACAACCTGAATCGTTGGATAATCCACCTCCGGCAGCGCCGACACGGGCAGGAAGCGGTAGCCAATGATCCCGGCCAGCAGGATCGCCACCATCAACAGCGTGGTGGCGACAGGGCGGAGGATAAACAGGCGTGACGGCCCACCTGTAGAGCTCGGGGGCATAACCTGCATCAGGAGGTCGCTCCCTGTTTCGCAGGTTCAACCACCTCAACTTTCGCGCCTTCGGTGAGGCGGTCGATGCCGTCGGTGACCACGCGGTCGCCGGCGGAGAGCCCGGCGCTGATGACCACCGTCTGGCTGTCCTGAATCCCGGTTTTCACCAGATGCTTGCTCACTTTATTGTCGCTGTTCAGCACCCAGACAAAGCTTCCTTCGTTACCCATCTGCAGCGCTGCGGTGGGGATCACCACCGCGTTCTCTTCGGTAGCGACCAGCATTCGCGCGTTGACGAACTGGTTCGGGAAGAGGGCATCGTCCTGGTTGTTAAAGCGCGCCTTCAGCTTGATGGTGCCGGTGGTGGTATCGATCTGGTTGTCCAGACTGAGCAGGGAACCCTCGCTCAGCTTCTGCTTGTTGGTGCGGTCCCAGGCTTCCACCACCAGGCCTTTACCGGCTTTTTGCGCCTGCATGACGGTTGCGATATCGCTTTCCGGCAGGGTAAAGACTAAATCAATCGGGTGGGTCTGGGTGATCACCACGATGCCCGTGGTGTCGCCGCTGGAGATCTGGTTACCGATATCGACCTGCTTCAGGCCCACACGTCCGTCAATCGGCGCGGTGATGCGGCTCCAGTCCAGCTGCAGCTGCGCGCTGGCGACGGCGGCCTCGTCGGCTTTGATGGTGCCCTGCGTTTCGCTGACCAGCGACTGCTGGGTGTCCAGCTCCTGACGAGAAACGAGGTTGGTTTTCACCAGCTGCTGGTAGCGCGCCAGATCGCGACGGGCGTTGGCGAGGGTGGCTTTGTCTTTCGCGAGCTGCCCCTGCGCCTGAGCGAGGGCGACTTTAAACTGGCTCGGGTCGATTTCCGCCAGCAGATCGCCCGCTTTGACCTGCTGACCTTCCTGGAAGTGGATCGCGATGAGCTGACCGTCAACGCGGCTGCGCACCGTGGCGGTGTTGGCGGCGGTAATGGTTCCGAGCCCCGTCAGATAACGCGGAACGGCTTTGCTCACCGCCGTCGCCGCCTGAACCGGTGCCAGCGCGCCGCCGCGCATGCCGTGACGGCCGCCGCCAGCCGGGCGCTGGGCCTGGCTGCTGGCGCCAGCGGGAGCGGCGGAGTTCGCAGATTGACTGTGCCAGTACCAGGCGGCGGCAAGGACCACCACAATGATGCCAGCGGCGATTGCCCAGCGGGATTTGTTACTGCCTTTCATCGTTATACGTTCTCATCCTGAATACTTCGGGGAATGATACTAGTTTAGTCAGCTAACACAGCGGAAAAATGGAGGAAATATGGAAGACTGTCAGGAATGGTCTGAGTGTGGCGATCGTTTTAGCCGGGTAAGGCGAAGCCGCCACCCGGCACAACCGCATTAGCTAAACATCACCTGCGCCCAGCGCGCCAGCCCTGCGGTAACGGAGCCAAAGTCATCCCCACCGGCAATCGGAATGCCCGGCAGTTGTTCCGCCAGCGCTTTCTTGATCAGCGGCGAACGGGCGCTACCGCCGGTCAGGTAGATCACATCCGGCTTCTCTTTGCCGTTCTCCAGCGCCAGCTGGACCTGCTCCAGAATGCGCTGCAGCGGCTGAGCAAGCGCCGTTTCCAGCCCCTCCTGTGAAATCGCCGTGGCCAGATCCTCGCTGATAAACGGCAAGGAGACCGCGTGTTCAGGACGGTCGGAAAGGGCGATTTTGCACTCCTCCGCAGTTCGCACCACGCGGTAGCTCAGGCGCTGACGCCACACTTTATACAGCAGGGCGACCTTCTCGGCATCCTGCGCGTCGCGCACCAGATCGTTGAGGAAGCGCCCGTTCGCGGTGCTGTAAAAATCACTCTGCGCCGGAACGTCGTTGATGGCAATCGCGTTCCACCACGGCAGGATCGGCAGGGCGATGCCTTTTTCCGTTTGCCCGCCCATGCCCAGCAGCGGCATCAGGCTCTTAAAGGCCAGGGCGATATCCAGATCGTTACCGCCTACGCGGCAGCCGCTGTGCCCGAGCAGGCTGTTTTCTCGGTCACGACGGTGATGCCACTGCGGTCCCATTAGCAGAAGCGAGCAGTCCGTTGTACCGCCCCCGATGTCGACGACCAGCACGCGCTTCTCTTCCGTCAGCGTGGCTTCAAAATCCAGCCCCGCCGCAACCGGCTCGTACTGAAACACCACGTCGTGGAATCCCGCCCGGTGCGCCGCACGCTCAAGTATCCCCTGCGCCTGCTGGTTGGCTTCGTCACCGCCCAGCCCCTGGAAGTTGATCGGGCGGCCAATCACCGCCTGGGTGATAGTATCCGGCACCTGCGACTGCGCCTGATTGCGGATATGCAGCATCATGGCGCACACCAGATCTTCAAACATCGCCACCTGCTGCGGCTTCAGGCCGCTCGCGCCGAGGAAGGACTTTGGCGATTTAACGAAGTAGACCTCTTCCGGGTCTTCAATGTAATGCCCGAGCGAGGAGAGGCCAAACTGCACGCTTGAAGGGGTAACGTCGATGTCTTCCTCGCGGTTAAAGCTGACCGCCCGACGCAGCAGCGCCTGGGTCTCCGCCGCGGTAGCCGGAACCTGATGGTGGCGGAACAGCCACTCGCTCACCGCTTCGCGCGTCGGCGCGCAGAGCATTGACGGCAGCAGCGTGCTCTCTTTTTCCATTTTCAGAAGCTGCGGTTGGCCGTTTTGCATGATCGCAACCGAGCAGTTTGCCGTACCGTAGTCAAATCCAATAAACACGATTAATCCCCATGCCGGTGAGAAGGGGCGAGACTTTAACGAAATGTCTGCATCGCGACAACAGGAATATGAAAGCAAGGCAAAACAAGGTCTTTCCGTTTATGCTGATAAAAATAAAAAAGGAGCAGCGATGTATACCCTGACGTGGCAACCCCCTTACGACTGGCAGTGGATGTTTGGCTTTCTCGGCGCGCGTGCGGTGACGGGCATTGAAACCGTCACGAGCGACTACTACGAGCGCAGCTTTGCCTGCGACGGCCATCAGGGGATATTTCGCGTGACGCCGGATATCGCTACCCATACGCTGACCGTGACGCTCAGCCCGGGGTTGGTTCCGGTTGCGCAGACGTGTCTTGAACGCATCGGGCGCCTGTTCGATCTCGCCTGTAACCCGCAGCACATCGCGGATACGCTGGGGGATCTCGGCGCTGCCCGCCCCGGCTTGCGTCTGCCGGGGGCGATGGATGCGTACGAGCAGGGCGTCCGGGCCATTCTCGGGCAGTTGGTCAGCGTGGCGATGGCGGCGAAACTGGCTTCCCGCGTTGTCGCCCTGTGCGGTGAGCCGGTGAAGGATGCACCGGGTTATGTCTGCTTTCCCTCCCCGCAAGCGCTGGCCGCTGCCGATCCGCTGGCGCTCAAGGCGCTCGGGATGCCGGTAAAACGCGCGGAGGCGCTGATTCATCTGGCGCAGTCGGTTGTTGACGGGATGTTTCCGCTGACGCCGCCCGAGGACGTTGAGGCAGGCATGAAGGCGCTACAGCAGCGGCCGGGCATCGGGCGCTGGACGGCAAATTACCTGGCCCTGAGAGGCTGGCAGGCGAAAGATGTGTTCCTGCCGGATGATTATCTGATTAAGCAACGCTTCGCCGGGATGACTCCCGCGCAGATCCGTCGTTACGCCGAGCGCTGGCAGCCGTGGCGCTCCTACGCGCTGCTGCACATCTGGTATACCGACGGCTGGACGCCGTCAGTTGATGGCGAAATAACTGGTGTTGAGCAGTAGATCCAGCGGCTGCGGCTCGGCGATGGTGTCACCATAGATAAAATCAATGCCGATGCCGGAAAGCGTATCCATCATGATGGGCTGGTTGCAGGGGCCCGCGATGGTTTTCATCCCCAGACGCTGGGCGTGGCCCTGAACAATGGTCACCATCATCTCATCCATCAGATTACCATACACGTTGCTCACCACCTCGGCGTCGAGCATCAGATAATCGGCCATGTTCGGGCTCAGGTGGCTGAAGACGTTCATGTCGCGCCCTATCTGGCTGAAGATCACCCGGCAGCCCGCCTGGCGAAGCTTTTGCAGCCCTCGCTGCAGGTTCTCATCCGGATTACACACCACGTCGCTCGCGATAACCAGATGCAGCAGACGGCCCGGCATGGGGCTGTTATCGAGCAGGTCGAGGAGTTCATCGACCAGCGTTACGCTGGCTAAACCGGCGGCAGAAAGCGGCAGTGCTACCCCCATCCCTTTACGGGCGACCTGTGCGGCAGAGGTGCGGAAAAACTCACCAAAGATACGTCTGTCGAGGGCGTGCAGCAGTTCGGGCTCCGCCAGACCAGAACGGAAGGCGTGCTCCTCCTGGACTTCACCCTGGCTGGTCCACAGGCGTAGCGAAATCAGCCAGAAGTTACAGCTTTCCGGTATGCGCGGGGAGGCGACGCTGCGGGCTATCATCATCAGATGATTGTCTTTGATCATATGCCACTGTTCGTCCAGCGACATCATGCTGCGCGCGCTCCGATCCCGCTCCTGCTGCGGTTCGTACACCGTCACGATGCCGCGGCCGCTGTTTTTCGAGGCATAACAGGCAATATCCGCCTGCGACATCACTTCTGACGCCTGGTTATTATGCTCATCAATCAGCGTGATCCCTGCGCTGGCGCCAATCCGGTGCAGGCGACCTTCCCACATAAAGTGATAGTCATTGATGGTATGGATCAAACGCCCGGTGATATAGCGCGCGCTCTCAATATTGCAGTCCGGCAGCAGCAGCCCAAACTCGTCGCCGCCCAGGCGCGCCAGCACGTCGCTGGAGCGAAGCATGGTTAACATCATGGAAGAGAGTTCCCGCAGCAGGGCATCTCCCGCCGCATGGCCTGCGCTATCATTGACGGCTTTGAAGCGGTCCAGATCGATAAAGACCAGCGCATGACGCTGACGCGTCTCGCGAACGGTTTGCAGAAGCCGTTTGAGATGGTTTTCGAAGCTGACCCGATTTGCCAGGTGGGTGAGGGCATCGTGCGACGCGCTGTAGCTTAGCTGACGCAGCATTTTGCGCGACTCGGTGACGTCCTGAATAACGATCACCGAGCCAATACTGTGCCCATCAAGGGTACTGAGTGGCGTAATGCTGTAGTGGATATCAAACGATCCGCCGGTGCGGCAGTTCAGCACTACATCCTGGTCGATATCGGAGCGTGACATATCGCCGCTGTGAATATTCTCCATCAGCTGGCCCCGTTCCCCAAAGGTGATGTGTAACACCTTCAGGATCGGCTGGCCGATGGCCTCGGTCTGCAGCCAGCCGCTCATCTTCTCGGCGACCGGGTTCATAAAGGTGACGTTCATGTCGATATCGGTACAGAGCACCGCTTCGCCGATGGAGTCGAGCGTGATGTGCAGACGCTCTTTTTCCTGAAACAGCGCTTCGTTAAGCTCCTTCACCTCGGTCATGTCCATATTGATGCCGAGCAAACGTTCGACTTCACCCTCTTTATTCAGTACCCGGTTTGCCAGGGAGCGTATATGGCGCACGCCTTCCTTCACGCGGATACGGAATTCAAGCTTAAACGGCAGACGAGAAACCAGTGAATCCCGCAGTACCTGCTCCGCATGGGCGCGATCCTCCGGCAATATTCTTTCGTGCCAGAGCTGCCAGGTGGGCTTGATGTGCGGCGGAATTTCATACAGCTCAAACATCCGCTTATCCCAACTGATGATGTCTGGCTCCAGATCCCACTCCCAGATGCCGATGCCGCCCGCTTCGTTGGCCAGCGTAATGCGCTCCATCAGCCGTTTATTGACCCACTCGGTCTGCTTCAGGTCGTTAATGTCTTCAATCTGGGCGATAAAATAGAGCGGCGAGCCATCGGCATGGCGCACGACGGAGACGGCCAAAAGTGCCCAGACGACCTCTCCGTTGCGCGTGTAATAGCGCTTTTCAAGGGTGTAGGTGTTGATCTCGCCGTTGACCAGCTGCTCCAACTGTTCCAGGTCGGTATGCAAATCTTCCGGCCAGGTGAGCTGCTGGAAGGTGAGCGACTGTAGCTCGGTCTGGCTGTAACCGAGGAAATTGCACAGCGCCTTGTTGGCCTGAAGCCACTGGCCCTCCATGCTGACTAACGCCATACCGATGGCGGAATACTCCATCGCATTACGAAAGCGCTCTTCGCTCTCGGTGATGTGTTTGCGTTCGGCACGGAAGGCATACATCACCATGGTCATCACGTTAGCGGGGAGGAGGAGCATCAGGAACGGCAGCCACGGCGCGTTCATCATCGGCCCGGCATGTTGGGTGGTCAGCGCCGAAGGGTTATGGGCAATCATCAGTGAAACGACCATCACGGTAACCAGAAACACCATGAACGCTTCCATCCGCGGCAAGCGCACGGCGCTCCACATCAGCAGGACAATCACGCAGGTAAAGGGCCACGGCAGCCAGGTGATGGATGCCCAGCTGAGGGCCAGCGTTACGGCCATGGTAACCAGGGTTTCCAGCAGCAATCTCGGATCACGGTGGCGGAGCAGGTAATGGGATTTAAACAGCAGCCCCAGCGGCACCAGCGCCAGCGCGCCAATGGATTCAGATAGCACCCAGACGATGAAATTACGCAGCGGCTCAGGGCCGGGGATCAGAAGCGTCATCAGAATACCGCCCACCAGCGGCGGCACCAGCGCGCTGCCTATTGCCAGGCGGATCCAGTCGTTTAAATTTTGCAGCGGGTTGTACCACGGAAGCAGCTTGCGCAGTAACACGGCACCGATGATGGCCTCAATAACGTTTATTGCGGTGTAGGTGGGGTTTATCGACGCCCAGGAGAACACCATCCACGAGGCCAGAATATTGCCAAATGAACAGGCCAGGGCTATCCCGGGCCACATTTTTCCTGCATGGCGGTAAAACGCCACCATCATAATGGCGGTAGGAAACCAGAGTGGCGCCAGCAGGGTACCGAAGCGGGTAAGCTCCAGCGAAAATAAGGTAAAGATAAAGGTGACCAGGCCCAGACAGACAAGTCGTAATAAAGGATGTGGGGTGGTAACCAAAACCCGCTGGTATTGTTTATTCATTACCGCTTTATCCAGAGACGCCATGCCGTCAGGAGAGAAGTACGCACGAGTGAATTTGATAATTTGGTTTATGCTAGTACAAACAATTTACAATTCATATGGCGACTGCTCATAATTTGACATCATAGACTTATTAAATAGTTACTCGCTAAAAAATTCCTGTTAAACGCTGAAAAAACGGTCATTAAAATTTCTCTCAGGGATCAATGCGCCACTTTTCAGCCTGTCTCGCAGAACCTGCGCATTCGACTGGTATCACGCCCGCGAAATCCCTATAATTGCCGCGTTTGACGCTCCGGCGTCGTCCTTCCTTAACATCCAGGTTATTCAGGTCGCTAAATTTATGACTGATAAGTCTCATCAGTGCGTCATTATAGGCATCGCCGGCGCATCGGCTTCAGGTAAAAGTCTAATTGCCAGTACGCTTTATCGCGAACTGCGTGAACAGGTAGGTGATGAGCATATCGGCGTCATTCCCGAAGACAGCTACTACAAAGATCAATCCCATCTGTCGATGGAAGAACGTGTAAAAACCAACTACGACCACCCGAATGCGATGGATCACAGTTTACTGTTCCAGCATTTAGAAGCGCTTAAGAGCGGCCAGGCGATCGAACTGCCCGTTTACAGTTACGTAGAACACACCCGTACCCAGGAAACGATCCGCATCGAGCCGAAGAAGGTCATTATCCTTGAAGGCATCCTGCTCCTGACCGATGCCCGCCTGCGTGAATCCATGAACTTCTCCATCTTCGTCGATACCCCGCTGGATATCTGCCTGATGCGCCGCATCAAGCGTGACGTTAACGAGCGCGGCCGTTCGATGGACTCCGTCATGGCGCAATACCAGAAAACGGTCCGTCCGATGTTCCTGCAGTTTATTGAACCATCCAAACAATACGCCGATATCATCGTGCCTCGCGGGGGCAAAAATCGCATTGCTATTGATATCTTAAAAGCGAAAATCAGCCAGTTTTTTGAATAAGCCGCGCGAATTGTGTACCGTTCAGAGATAACCTGGTTTTACCCTGAGCGTTCAACGGCTCAGGGTACGATGCATGAAAGGAGAAAGTACCATGCGTCTTTGCGATCGTGATATTGAAGCCTGGCTGGATGAAGGCCGCTTGTCTATTACCCCACGTCCCCCCGTGGAGCGCATCAATGGGGTGACCGTTGATGTACGGTTGGGGAATAAATTCCGCACCTTTAGCGGCCATACCGCGCCGTTCATCGACCTCAGCGGGCCGAAGGATGAAGTCAGCGCCGCGCTCGATCGCGTCATGAGTGATGAAATCATCATTGACGAAGGCGAAGCTTTTTATCTGCACCCGGGTGAACTGGCGCTGGCGGTGACGTATGAATCCGTGACCCTGCCTGCGGATCTCGTCGGCTGGCTTGATGGCCGTTCTTCTCTGGCCCGCCTGGGGTTGATGGTTCACGTGACCGCGCACCGTATCGACCCAGGCTGGTCCGGCCGTATCGTGCTGGAGTTCTTCAATGCCGGTAAACTGCCGCTGGCGCTGCGCCCCGGAATGATGATCGGTGCGTTAAGCTTTGAACCGCTCACAGGCCCGGCAGACAGGCCTTATAACCGCCGCCAGGACGCAAAATACCGCGACCAGCAGGGTGCGGTTGCCAGCCGTATTGATAAAGACTGATCGTTAGTCCATTGAGGATGCCATGAGAAGAGTTCTGACAACGCTGATGATTTTGCTGGTAGTGCTGGTTGCTGGCCTTTCGGCGTTGGTTCTGCTGGTTAACCCGAATGATTTCCGCGCTTACATGGTGCGGCAGGTCGAGGCACGCAGTGGTTACCAACTGAAGCTTGACGGGCCGCTGCGCTGGCACGTCTGGCCGCAGCTCAGCATTCTCTCTGGCCGCATGTCGTTAACCGCGCCGGGCGCGGCACAGCCGCTGGTCTCTGCGGACAACATGCGTCTCGATGTGGCGCTGATCCCGCTCATCTCCCATCAGCTGCAGGTTAATCAGGTGATGCTGAAGGGCGCGGTCATTCAGCTTACCCCGCAGACCGAAGCCGTGCGCGACGCGAATGCGCCGGTTGCGCCGCGCGAGAATACCTTACCGGATGAACCGTCCGATACGGGCTGGTCCTTTGATATAGGCAAACTGAAAGTGGCCGATAGCGTGCTGGTGTTCCAGCATGAGGATCAGGAGCAGGTCACCGTTCGTAACATCAGCCTGCAGATGGAACAGGATGAACACCATCTTGCGTCGCTGGAATTTAGCGGACGGGTAAACCGCGACCAGCGCGATCTGTCCCTTTCGTTGAATGCAAACGTGAATGCGTCGGACTACCCGCATCAGCTGACGGCCGACATCCAGCAGCTTAGCTGGCAGCTGACGGGAGCGGATCTCCCGACCCAGGGGATCGCCGGGCAGGGGACGCTGCAGGCCGTATGGCGCGAAGAGCAAAAACAGCTGGCGCTGGAAAACCTTAATCTGCAGGCCAACGACAGCAGCCTGAAAGGGCAGGCGAGCGTCACGCTCGACGATAAGCCGAAGTGGGTGCTGAACCTGCAGTTTGACAAGCTCAACCTGGAGAACATCCTGCCACCGGTGCCGGCAAGCGCAACGGACAGCGATGCCGTGCAGACGGGGCAAAGCCAGTCACCGGTGTCGCGTCCGGTTATCTCATCCAACCTTGAACAGCCTGACTATAACGTGCTGCGCGGCTTCACGGCGGATATTCTGCTGAAAGCTAACAGCGTGCGCTGGCGCGGTATTGATTTTACCGACGTGAGCGGCCAGATGTTCAACCACAACGGGTTGCTGGTAATTTCAGAACTGAGCGGCAAAATGGGGGCGGGTCACCTGTCTCTTCCGGGTACGCTGGACGTGCGTAAGGACGTTGCCAGCGCTGAATTCCAGCCGCGTCTCGACAACGTTGAGATTGGCAGCATCCTCAAAGCCTTTAACTATCCGATATCCCTGACGGGTCAGCTGACGCTGGCGGGCGATTTCTCAGGCACCAAAATTGATGCCAACGCCTTCCGCCGTGAGTGGCAGGGCGAGGCGCATGTTGACCTGAAAGATTCGCGAATGGAAGGGCTCAACTTCCAGCAGCTGGTTCAGCAGGCGGTGGAGCGCAGCAGCGATGTTAAAGCCCAGGAAAACTACGATAGCGCAACTCGCCTCGACAGCTTCACCACTGACCTGACGCTGGATAACGGGGTGCTGACGCTGGCCGGGATGCAGGGAACTTCATCTATGCTGTCGTTAACCGGAGAAGGCTCGCTGGATCTGGTCAAAGAGACGGCGGACACGCGCTTTAACGTCCGGGTGCTTTCCGGCTGGCAGGGCGAAAGCAAGCTGATTGACTTCCTCAAAGAGACGCCGGTTCCGCTTAGCGTATACGGCAAATGGCAGGCGCTGAACTACAGCCTTCAGGTAGATCAGATCCTGCGTAAGCATCTGCAGGATGAAGCGAAGCGTCGGCTCAACAGCTGGGCGGATCGTAATAAAGATTCCCAGAACGGCAAGGATGTGAAGAAGCTTCTGGATAAGCTTTGACGGCGGTGCGGCCTGATGCCCTCACCCAGACCCTCTCCCACGGGAGAGGGAGCAAACACTAAAACGGCAACGGGGTTGCCGTTTTGGTTTACCTAGACCTCAAAATCCAGCTCTTCCTCATCCCTCAGTGGAATAAGCTGCACTTTCTGCACGCGATGGTTTTCAATCTGCAGGGTTTTAAGCAGATAGTCGCCCACCTGAACCTCTTCTCCCGGCTGCGGGATGCGCTGCAAATACTCCATCAGCAGACCGGCAATGGTGTGGTATTCCCGTTTTTCATCCAGCGGTAGCGGCACGTACTGCACAAGGTCTTCCAGCGGCATGTGGCCGTTGGCCGTCCACGAGCCGTCAGCGTTTTTCTGAATGTCGTGGCGGGCATCAATCTCATCCACCTCGTTTGGCAGATTACCGGCGATGGTTTCCATTACGTCGCTGAGCGTGACCAGCCCTTCCACCGAACCAAATTCATCCACCACAAACGCGAAGTGGGTGCGCGCGTTGCGGAACTGCTCCAGCGCGGAGAGCAGCGGAAGCGCTTCCGGGAAGACCAGCGGCTGGCGTACCAGCGCGCGCAGGTTGAGCGGCTCGGCGTGTAGCTGCTGCTGGAGCAGGTCAATCACGTGTACCACCCCCAGCAGATCCTCTTCCTCTTCACCGCCGGTGACCACCACGCGGGTGTGCTGGTTTTTATCCAGCAGGGCGCGGATCTGCTCTTCCGGTGCCGTGAGGTCAATATGCTCAATGTCATGCCGGGAGGTCATGATGCTGCTGACCGTGCGCTGATTCAGGTTGAGCACGCGCTCGATCATCAGCCGCTCCTGCGGGTTAAAGATTTGCCCGTCGCTGTGATCGGCCAGCAGGGCAGAGGATTCGGCGTCCAGCTCGGCATCCTCTTTCCTGCCGCTCAACAGGCGCATCACGGTGTCGGCCGTGCGCTGGCGCAGGGTCTGATTCGCGGAGAGAAACCGGCGGCGGTTAAATATCGCCAGCTGGTTGAGCGCTTCAATCATGACGGAGAAGCCAATGGCGGCGTACAGGTAGCCTTTCGGAATGTGGAAGCCGAAACCGTCTGCAACCAGGCTGAAGCCAATCATCAGCAGGAAGCTGAGACAGAGGATCACGATTGTCGGGTGGCTGTTCACAAAGCGGGTCAGTGCTTTGCTTGCCATCACCATCAGCGTGATGGCGATGATTACCGCGGCCATCATGACGGCGAGATGGTCCACCATCCCGACGGCGGTAATCACCGAATCCAGGGAGAAGACCGCATCGAGCACCACAATTTGCGCCACCACCGGCCAGAATCTCGCCCCGCGTCGCTGGGTCGGGTTCTCGCTGTCCTTGCCTTCGAGCCGCTCGTTAAGCTCCACCGTGGCTTTGAACAGCAGGAACAGCCCGCCGAAGAGCATGATCAGGTCGCGCGCGCTAAAGCTCAGACCGCGAACGGAGAACAGAGGCTGAGTGAGCGTGACCATCCAGGAGATAGAGGCCAGCAGCAGTAAACGCATCACCATCGCCAGCAGCAGACCCGTCACGCGCGCGCGGTCGCGCTGGGAAGGGGGCAGTTTTTCAGCGAGGATGGCGATAAACACCAGATTATCAATACCGAGCACTAATTCGATGACGACCAGCGTCACCAGCCCGGCCCAGATTGATGGATCGGCAATCCATTCCATAGTAATAGCAATACCTTCTGTTATATGACGAATGTCACACTTCGATCATGGATAAAGCTGGGGGAAAATGCAATGTCGGGCTGAGATTTCTCTTAATACGATGCGTAAAAAAGAGAGCAGTCTCAGATGAGTGTAAATAAGCAAAATACGTATATTTTATTATTTTGAGTGCTTTTTAGGATATATCGCAGATAATGGTTTTTACTCTCTTTTTGTCAATATAAAGAAAATCCTAAAAGGTCAAAACTTTGCTCTTAATATTAATCTTAAAAACAGATATTAGGACAGTTGTCTCCTTGCCTGCTATTAGGTTAGCTGCAACAATTCTCCCAGCATCAAATGTTAAATCTTGTTGTTGCTATTATTGTTTTGGTCTTCGGAATGGTCATTCATTATCCGTTGTGTATTTCAAGCGGCTGATATATTTCCAGAAGACCTTACTCAAGAGGGTGTCTATCCATAAAGCATTGTTTAGTCAGTGGATTGGTAACTGAAAGCCAAGGGCGGTAGCGTGCCTGAAAGCGTGTGAATCAGCCTCGATTATTCTGTCAATAGCCAATGGATGAATAAGCTTTTTTTAGGACTGATGCCAGTTATATTTCTATTTGATTAACTGCATGCTGAAACCCAATACGTCTCAGGCTTATTTAAATTGCACAGGATAATTACTCTGCCAAAGTGATAAATAATCAATGATGAAATCCAAAATGAAATTGATGCCATTATTGGTGTCTGTGACCTTGATGAGTGGTTGCACGGTCTTTCCCGGCAGCAATATGTCAACAATGGGTAAGGATGTGATCAAGCAACAGGATGCCGATTTTGATCTCGACAAAATGGTGAATGTTTATCCACTTACGCCACGTCTGGTCGAACAATTACGTCCACGTCCGAATGTTGCCCAGCCGAATATGTCTCTGGACCAGGAAATTGCCTCCTATCAGTATCGCGTGGGGCCGGGCGACGTGATCAACGTGACCGTCTGGGACCACCCTGAACTGACCACGCCAGCGGGCCAGTACCGTAGCTCAAGCGACACCGGGAACTGGGTACAGTCAGATGGCACCATGTTCTATCCGTACATTGGTAAAGTACATGTCGCCGGAAAAACGCTTGCCGAGATCCGTAGTGATATTACCGGCCGCTTAGCGCAGTACATCGCCGACCCGCAGGTGGACGTTAATATCGCCGCATTCCGCTCGCAAAAAGCCTATATCTCCGGTCAGGTGAACAAATCCGGCCAGCAGGCCATCACCAACGTTCCGCTCACCGTTCTGGACGCCATTAACGCCGCGGGCGGCTTAACCGACGGCGCCGACTGGCGCAACGTGGTGCTGACCCACAACGGCAAAGAGCAGCGCATTTCGCTGCAGGCGCTGATGCAAAACGGCGACCTGACCCAGAACCGCCTGCTCTATCCGGGCGATATTCTCTACGTACCGCGCAACGACGATCTGAAAGTCTTCGTGATGGGTGAAGTGAAGAAACAGAGCACCCTCAAAATGGACTTCAGCGGCATGACCCTGACCGAAGCGCTGGGCAATGCTGAAGGTATCGATCTGACCACCTCTAACGCGACCGGTATCTTCGTCATCCGTCCGCTGAAGGGTGAAGGCAGCGCGAAGGGCAAGATTGCCAACATCTACCAGCTGGATATGTCCGATGCGACGTCTCTGGTGATGGCGACGGAGTTCCGTCTCCAGCCATACGATGTGGTTTATGTCACCACCGCGCCGGTTGCCCGCTGGAACCGTCTGATCAACCAGTTGCTGCCAACCATCAGTGGCGTTCGCTACATGACGGATACGGCGCGCGACATTCATACCTGGTAATCCGCGATGTTTAACAAAATTCTGGTGGTATGCGTGGGGAACATTTGCCGTTCCCCCACGGCTGAACGGCTGTTGAAACAGTACCAGCCCGAGTTAACGGTCGAGTCCGCAGGGCTTGGCGCGCTGGTGGGCAAAGGTGCCGACGAGCGCGCCACGAGCGTGGCCCGCGATCACAACCTTTCTCTTGACGGGCATATCGCCCGCCAGGTCACCGGCCGCATGTGCCGGGAGTATGACCTGATTCTGGCAATGGAAAAACGGCATATTCATGCGCTATGCGATATCGCTCCGGAGATGCGCGGCAAGGTGATGCTGTTTGGTCACTGGGACAACGAACGCGAAATCCCCGATCCGTATCGCAAGAGCCATGAAGCCTTCGAGGCGGTTTACACCTTACTTGACCAGTCTGCCCAACAGTGGGCGCAGGCACTGAAAGCTCAGCAGGGATAACAATGACAGAAAAAACAAGACCTTCTGCCGCCCCGACTTCGGGCAGTGATGAAATTGATATTGGTCGCCTGGTCGGCACGGTTATCGAGGCAAAGTGGTGGGTGCTTGGCATTACTGCCGTGTTTGCCGCAGCGGCCGTCGTGTATACGCTGTTCGCCACACCTATCTACAGCGCCGACGCGCTGGTGCAGATCGAGCAGAATACCGGCAACTCGCTGGTGCAGGATATCGGCTCCGCGCTGGCGAACAAACCGCCAGCATCCGACGCTGAAATTCAGCTGATCCAGTCGCGTCTGGTGCTGGGTAAAACGGTTCACGACCTCGGACTCGACATCTCCGTCACCAAAAATACGTTTCCGATCTTCGGTGCCGGCTGGGACCGTCTGATGGGGCGCAGCAATGACACCGTAAAGGTCACTGACTTTGTGCTGCCGAAAGGGGCGGGGGATCAAACCTTTACCCTGACGGTGCTGGGCCCGAAACAGTATCAGCTGACCAGCGATGCGGGCTTTAGCGCACGCGGCGAAGTGGGGCAGATGCTGAACAAAGACGGCGTTAGCATGATGGTTAGCGCGATCCACGCCCAGGAGGGCGGTGAATTCACCGTCACCAAATTCTCCACGCTGGGAATGATCAACAATCTGCAGAACAACCTGACCGTCACCGAAAACGGTAAGGACACCGGCGTGCTGAGCATGACCTTTACCGGTGAAGATAAGGATCAAATTCGCGACATCCTGAACAGCATTACCCGCAACTACCTTGAGCAGAACGTCGAGCGCAAGTCGGCGGAAGCGGCGAAAAGCCTGGCGTTCCTCGCTAAACAGCTCCCGGAAGTGCGTGCCCGTCTGGACGATGCCGAGAACAAGCTGAACGCCTACCGTCAGGATAAAGACTCCGTCGACCTGCCGCTGGAGGCGAAATCGGTTCTCGACTCGATGGTGAATATTGATGCGCAGCTCAACGAGCTGACCTTCAAAGAGGCGGAGATTTCCAAGCTTTACACCAAACGTCACCCGGCCTACCGCACGCTGCTTGAGAAGCGCCGCACTCTCGAAGAGGAGAAGGCGAAGCTGAACGACCGCGTGACCGCGATGCCGAAAACGCAGCAGGAGATCGTGCGTCTGACCCGCGACGTGGAATCCGGACAGCAGGTTTACATGCAGCTGCTGAACAAACAGCAGGAGCTGAAAATCACCGAGGCCAGCACCGTGGGTGACGTGCGCATCGTCGACCCGGCCATTACCCAGCCTGGCGTGCTGAAGCCGAAGAAAGCGCTGATTATTCTCGGCAGCATTATTCTTGGCCTGATGCTCTCTATCGTTGGCGTCCTGCTGCGCTCGCTGTTCAACCGCGGCATCGAAAGCCCGCAGGTGCTGGAAGAGAGTGGTATCAACGTCTATGCCAGCATTCCGCTGTCTGAGTGGCAAAAATCCCGTGACAGCGTCAAGACCATCAAGGGCGTTAAGCGTTACAAACAGAGCCAGCTGCTGGCCGTGGGTAACCCAACCGACCTGGCGATTGAAGCGATCCGCAGCCTGCGTACCAGTCTGCACTTCGCCATGATGCAGGCTAAAAACAACGTCCTGATGTTAACCGGCGTCAGCCCGTCAATCGGTAAGACCTTTGTCTGTGCCAACCTGGCGGCCGTGGTGAGCCAGACCAACAAGCGCGTGCTGCTGATCGACTGTGATATGCGTAAGGGTTATACCCACGAACTGCTGGGCACCAACAACGTGAACGGTCTGTCGGAAATCCTGCTGGGTCAGGGAGAGATTAGCCAGAGCGCCAAGCCGACCTCGATTCCGAGATTCGACCTGATCCCGCGTGGTCAGGTGCCGCCGAACCCGTCTGAACTGCTGATGAGCGAGCGCTTCACCCAGCTGATTGAGTGGGCGAGCAAAAACTATGACCTGGTGCTGATCGATACGCCGCCAATTCTGGCCGTGACCGATGCCGCCGTGGTTGGCCGTCATGCGGGTACCACGCTGATGGTGGCGCGCTATGCGGTGAACACCCTGAAGGAAGTGGAAACCAGCCTGAGCCGCTTCGAGCAGAACGGCATTGAGGTGAAAGGGGTCATCCTGAACTCCATCTTCCGCCGCGCGACCGGGTACCAGGATTACGGTTATTACGAGTACGAATACAAGTCTGACAGCAAATAACAAAACACCCCCCCTCACCCTAACCCTCTCTCCTGAGGGGAGAGGGAACTGTCCGGTGCCGCCTTTCACCCTCTCCCCTCTGGGGGAGAGGGCCGGGGTGAGGGGTAGGAGGAAAAGATGACCACACAACGCCCTTTAGTTTCTATCTATATGCCGACATGGAACCGTCAGCAGCTGGCGATCCGCGCTATTAAGTCGGTCTTACGTCAGGATTACGATAACTGGGAACTGATCATCGTGGATGACTGTTCTTCCTCGTATGAACAGCTGCAAAAATTTGTCACCGAACTCAACGATCCGCGCGTGATGTATACCCATAACCCGATTAACTCCGGGGCGTGCGCGGTGCGTAATCAGGCGATTATGCAGGCCAAAGGGCAGTATCTGACCGGCATCGACGATGACGACGAATGGACGCCGAACCGCCTGTCCGTCTTCCTTTCGCATAAAGAGCAGCTGGTCACGCACGCTTTTCTGTATGCCAACGACTATGTTTGCCAGGGCGAGGTTTACTCGCAGCCCGCGAGCCTGCCGCTGTATCCGAAATCACCGTACTCTCGTCGCCTGTTCTACAAGCGCAACATTATCGGTAATCAGGTCTTTACCTGGGCGTGGCGCTTTAAAGAGTGCCTGTTCGATACCGAACTGAAGGCCGCGCAGGATTACGACATCTTCTTGCGGATGGTGGTGGAGTACGGCGAGCCGTGGAAAGTGGAAGAGGCCACGCAGATCCTGCACATCAACCACGGGGAGATGCAGATCACCTCCTCACCGAAGAAGTTTTCAGGCTACTTCCATTTTTACCGCAAGCACAAGGACAAGTTTGACCGTGCCAGCCGCAAGTATCAGCTCTTTACCCTGTATCAGATCCGCAATAAGCGCATGAACTGGCGCACCCTGCTGACGCTGCTGTCGGTGCGTAACGGCAAGCGTCTGGCTGACGGGCTTCGGGGGAAATAATGTTTCTGGAAGATTGCCGCGCAAACAGCTGGAGCCTGCGCCCGTGCTGCATGGTTCTGGCGTACCGCATCGCGCACTTTTGCTCGGTGTGGCGCAAGAAAAACGTACTGAACAATATCTGGGCGGCACCGATTCTGGTGCTGTACCGCATCATCACCGAATGCTTTTTTGGCTATGAAATCCAGGCCGCTGCCACCATTGGCCGCCGCTTTACCATCCACCACGGCTATGCGGTGGTGATCAACAAGTTCGTGGTTGCGGGCGATGATTTCACCATTCGCCACGGGGTGACGATCGGCAACCGCGGGCCGGACAGCCTGGCCTGCCCGGTGATCGGCAATAACGTCGAGCTGGGGGCGAACGTGGTGATGATTGGCGACATTACGATTGGTAACAACGTGACGATCGGGGCGGGCAGCGTGGTGCTGGACAGCATTCCGGATAACGCGCTGGTGGTGGGAGAGAAAGCCCGCGTGAAGGTGATTAAATGAACATTCTGCAATTTAACGTACGCCTCGCAGAAGGCGGAGCGGCAGGCGTGGCGCTGGATCTGCACCAGCGTGCCCTGCAAAAAGGACTTCAGTCCCGGTTTATTTACGGCTACGGCAAAGGCGGCAAGAAAAGCGTCAGCCATGATAACTTCCCGCAGGTGCACAAGCACACGCCGCGTCTGACCTCTGTTGCCAACATTGCGCTGTTCCGCCTGTTTAACCGCGATCTGTTTGGCAACCTGAACAGTCTTTATCGCACCGTGACCCGCACCAGCGGCCCGGTTGTGCTGCATTTTCACGTGCTGCACAGCTACTGGCTGAATCTGGAAGAGGTGGTGGCGTTTTGTCAGAAGGTGCAGGCCCACAAGCCCGACACCCGCTTCGTCTGGACGCTGCACGATCACTGGAGCGTAACCGGACGCTGCGCGTTTACCGACGGCTGCGAAGGCTGGAAAGATAGCTGCCAGAAATGCCCGACGTTGAGCAACTATCCGCCGGTGAAAGTGGATCGCGCGCATCAGTTGGTAGACGGAAAGCGTCAGTTGTTCCGCGACATGCTTTCGCTCGGCTGCACGTTTATCTCCCCGAGCCAGCACGTGGCCGACGCCTTCAACAGCCTGTATGGGGCAGGGCGCTGTCAGATTATCAACAACGGTATCGACGTGGCGACGGAAGCCATCCTGGCCGAGCTGACGCCGGTGGCGGAAACCGCGGGCAAACCGAAAATTGCCATCGTTGCGCACGATCTGCGCTACGACGGCAAAACCAACCAGCAGCTGGTGCGCGACATGATGGCGCTGGGTGACAAAATTGAACTGCACACCTTCGGCAAATTCTCGCCGTTCGAAGGCGCTAACGTGGTGAATCACGGGTTTGAAACCGACAAGCGCAAGCTGATGAGCGCCCTCAACGGCATGGACGCGCTGGTGTTCAGCTCCCGCGTGGATAACTACCCGTTGATCCTCTGCGAGGCGCTCTCCATCGGCGTGCCGGTGATTGCCACCCACAGCGATGCAGCGCGCGAAGTGCTGGAAAAATCGGGCGGAAAAACCTTCGCCGGGCACGAGGTCCTGCCTCTGGTGCAGCTGCCGAAGGCGCAGATCGCCGAGGCCGTTTTTGGCACTGACCTGGAATCGTTCCGCAACCGCAGCCGCAAGGCCTACAGTGGACAACAGATGCTGGAGGAGTATGTCTCGTTCTATCAGAATCTGTAGTTATCTGCTGCTGCCGCTGATCTACCTGCTGGTCAACGTCAAAATTGCCCAGCTCGGCGAAAGCTTCCCGATAACCATCGTGACTTTTTTGCCCGTTCTGCTTCTGCTGTATGTCGATAAAATCAACCTGAAGAAGCTGATGATTGCCCTGGGGCTGGGCACGGGCCTGACGCTGTTTAACTACATCTTTGGCCAGTCGCTGGATGCCAGTAAATACGTCACTTCAACCATGCTGTTTGTTTATATCGTTATTATTATTGGCATGGTCTGGAGTATTCGCTTCAAAACTATTTCACCGCACAATTATCGGAAAATCCTCAGGTTCTTTTATATTGCCGTTGCGTTAATTGTTATGCTTGCCGCACTGGAAATGGCGCAGATTATTTTGACCGGTGGCAGCAGCCTGATGGAGATAATTTCGAAATATCTCATTTACAGTAACAGCTATGTACTGAACTTCATTAAGTTTGGAGGGAAGCGTACAACGGCGCTCTATTTTGAACCGGCGTTTTTCGCTCTGGCGTTAATCTCAATTTGGCTCAGCATCAAACAGTTTGGTATCAAAACGCCTAAGACCGATGCTATGATTCTTGCAGGAATCGTTCTGTCTGGATCGTTCTCAGGGGTAATGACATTTATCCTGTTTTACCTGCTGGAGTGGGCGTTCCAGTACCTGAACAAAGATGCGATTAAGAAAAAACTGCCGCTGGCGATAATCTCTCTGACGGTATTTTTAGTAGGCGTCATATTCGCGTTTCCGTACATTTCAGAACGTCTGGGGGATTTGGGAACGGAAGGGTCATCGTCCTATTATCGCATCATTGGTCCGCTGGTGATGGTGGGTTATTCCTTAACCCATATCGATGGTGTAGTAAGATTCGGCTCACTTTACGAATATGTTGCATCATTCGGAATCTTTAACGGTGCGGATGTCGGTAAAACCATAGACAATGGTCTGTATCTGTTAATTATTTATTTTTCATGGTTCGCCGTACTGTTGACGCTGTGGTATCTGTTTAAAGTTTTCAAAATGATGATCAACGCGTTTGGTGATAACCAGAACTTTCGCGTGCAGCTTTATCTTTTTACGCCGGTGTCGCTGTTTTTTACCGGGTCAATATTTAGCCCGGAATATGCTTTCTTGATTGTCTGTCCGTTTATTTTGCGTAAGGCGCTTAATATTACGAACGTATGACGAAATGAGGTGATTTATGTTTCTTAGCGTCATTACTGTCGCTTTTCGTAATTACGAAGGGGTGGTAAAAACCTGGCGCTCGCTGCGCAACCTGGCGCGCGATCCAAGCCTCACCTTTGAGTGGATCGTGGTCGACGGCGGCTCGAACGATGGCACGGCGGAGTTTCTGGAAAAACTCAACGGTGAGTTCAACTTACGCTACATTAGCGAGAAAGATAAAGGCATCTACGATGCGATGAACAAGGGCATTACTATGGCCCAGGGCCGTTATGCCATCTTCCTCAACTCGGGCGATATTTTCCACGACGACGTGGCGCTGTTTGCTCGTCAGCTGGCGCGCCAGAAAGAGGATGCCATGTATATTGGCGATGCGCTGCTCGATTTTGGCGACGGGCATAAAGTCTGCCGCAGCGCCAAGCCAGGCTGGTATATCTACCACAGCCTGCCGGCCAGCCATCAGGCCATTTTCTTCCCGGTAAACGGTCTGAAAAAACAGCCTTACGATTTGCAGTACAAGGTGTCATCCGATTATGCGCTGGCCGCCAGCCTGTATAAATCAGGTTACCCGTTCCGTCGAATTAAAGGGCTGGTATCTGAATTTTCGATGGGCGGCGTGTCAACGTCTAATAATCTGGAATTATGCCAGGATGCAAAAAAGGTGCAGCGTCAAATATTACGCGTGCCGGGATTCTGGGCGGAATTGTCTTATTTATTACGCCTGCGTACGACAGGTAAAACGAAAACCTTATATAACAAAGCCTGAATATAAGGAAACGCAATGCAGGATTTAAAAGGTTTCTCCGTACCGAAAGGTTTTCGGGGCGGGAACGGTATTAAGGTACAGCTGTGGTGGGCGGTTCAGGCAACCTTATTTGCCTGGTCGCCGCAAATACTGTACCGCTGGCGAGCCTTTTTATTGCGCCTGTTTGGCGCAAAAATCGGAAAAAACGTAGTTATTCGACCTTCGGTGAAGATTACCTACCCCTGGAAATTAACCCTCGGGGATTATGCCTGGGTAGGGGATGACGCGGTGTTATATACCCTGGGCGAGATTACGATTGGCGCAAATTCGGTGGTTTCACAGAAGTGTTATTTGTGCACCGGCAGCCACGACTTTATGAGCCCGCATTTTGATATTACCGCTTCGCCTATTGTGATCGGTGAAAAGTGCTGGCTGGCAACGGATGTTTTTGTTGCACCAGGTATTTCTGTTGGCGATGGCACGGTAGTCGGTGCCCGCAGCAGCGTTTTTAAATCGCTACCGGCAAATAAAGTTTGCCGTGGCAACCCCGCAGTGGTGATACGCGAACGCGTTGAAACTGATTAAATTCATAAGTAGAGGAATATAAACATGTCTAAAGTCGCTCTCATCACCGGCGTTACCGGGCAGGATGGTTCTTACCTGGCAGAATTGCTGCTGGAGAAAGGGTATGAAGTGCACGGTATTAAGCGTCGTGCCTCTTCTTTCAACACCGAACGTGTGGATCACATCTATCAGGATCCTCACGCGGCAAACCCGAAATTCCACCTGCACTACGGCGACCTGACCGATACCTCCAACCTGACTCGTATCCTGCAGGAAGTACAGCCGGATGAAGTGTATAACCTGGGGGCGATGAGCCACGTAGCGGTCTCCTTCGAGTCCCCGGAATACACTGCTGACGTTGACGCCATGGGTACCCTGCGTCTGCTGGAGGCGATTCGCTTCCTCGGTCTTGAGAAGAAAACTCGCTTCTACCAGGCATCTACCTCCGAGCTGTACGGCCTGGTGCAGGAAATTCCACAGAAAGAGACCACGCCGTTCTACCCGCGCTCTCCGTATGCGGTAGCAAAACTGTACGCCTACTGGATCACCGTGAACTACCGTGAATCCTACGGTATGTACGCCTGTAACGGCATTCTGTTTAACCACGAATCTCCGCGTCGCGGCGAAACCTTCGTGACCCGCAAAATCACCCGCGCGATCGCCAACATTGCTCAGGGTCTGGAATCTTGCCTGCACCTCGGCAACATGGACTCCCTGCGTGACTGGGGCCATGCCAAAGACTACGTGAAAATGCAGTGGATGATGCTGCAGCAGGAACAGCCAGAAGACTTCGTTATCGCGACCGGCGTGCAGTACTCCGTGCGTCAGTTCGTTGAGATGGCTGCGGCGCAGCTGGGCATCAAACTGCGCTTCGAAGGCACGGGCGTGGAAGAGAAGGGTATCGTTGTGTCCGTGACCGGCCACGACGCGCCGGGCGTGAAGCCAGGCGACGTGATTGTGCAGGTTGACCCGCGTTACTTCCGTCCTGCTGAAGTAGAAACCCTGCTGGGCGACCCAACCAAAGCGCACGAGAAGCTGGGCTGGAAACCAGAAACCACTCTGCAGGAGATGGTTTCCGAGATGGTGGCCAAAGATCTTGAAGCAGCGAAAAAACACTCCCTGCTCAAGTCTCATGGCTACGAGGTTGCCATCGCGCTGGAGTCCTGAGAATGACAAAACAACGTATTTTTGTCGCCGGTCATCGCGGAATGGTGGGTTCCGCGATTGTCCGCCAGCTGGAACAGCGCGGTGACGTAGAAGTGATTGTCCGCACCCGTGACGAGCTGAACCTGCTCGACAGCCGTGCGGTACAGGACTTCTTTGCGAACGAACGCATTGACCAGGTGTATCTGGCGGCGGCGAAGGTGGGCGGCATTGTCGCTAACAACACCTACCCGGCGGATTTCATCTACGAGAACATGATGATCGAGAGCAACATCATTCACGCGGCGCATCTGCACAACGTGAACAAGCTGCTGTTCCTCGGTTCATCCTGTATCTACCCGAAGATGGCGAAGCAGCCGATCGCCGAAAGCGAGCTGCTGCAGGGCACGCTGGAAGCGACTAACGAGCCCTACGCGATTGCAAAAATTGCCGGGATCAAGCTGTGCGAGTCCTACAACCGTCAGTACAACCGCGACTATCGCTCGGTGATGCCGACTAACCTGTACGGACCGCACGACAACTTCCACCCGAGCAACTCGCACGTGATCCCGGCGCTGCTGCGTCGCTTCCACGAGGCGACTGCCGAAAACGCCCCGGACGTGGTGGTGTGGGGCAGCGGAACACCAATGCGCGAGTTCCTGCACGTGGACGACATGGCGGCTGCCAGCATTCACGTGATGGAGCTGGATCGCGAGGTGTGGCAGGAAAACACCGAGCCGATGCTGTCGCACATTAACGTGGGTACCGGCGTGGACTGCACCATTCGCGAGCTGGCGCAGACCATCGCGCAGGTGGTGGGCTACAAGGGCCGCGTAGTGTTTGACGCGACCAAACCGGACGGCACGCCGCGCAAGCTGCTGGACGTGACCCGTCTGCATCAGCTGGGCTGGTATCACGAGGTCTCACTGGAGCAGGGGCTGGCCAGCACCTACCAGTGGTTCCTGGAAAACCAGCACCGCTTCCGGGGGTAATGATGTTTTTAAGTCAGGAAGATTTTGCCACGGTAGTGCGTTCCACTCCGCTCATTTCGATTGATTTGATCGTGGAGAACGAACGCGGCGAGTTCTTGCTGGGGAAACGAACCAATCGTCCTGCACAGGGCTTCTGGTTCGTGCCCGGCGGGCGCGTGCAGAAGGATGAGACGCTGGTTGATGCATTTGAGCGTCTCACTCTGGCGGAGCTGGGCCTGCAGCTGCCGATGGCAGCGGGCCAGTTTTACGGGGTCTGGCAGCACTTCTATGACGATAACTTTTCGGGCACCGGGTTCTCCACGCACTACATCGTGCTGGGGTTCCGCCTGAAGGTGAGTGAGGCAGACCTGCGTCTGCCTGATTCTCAGCATGACGATTACCGCTGGCTAACGCCAGAGGCGCTGCTGGCAAGCGACAACGTCCATGACAACAGTCGGGCGTACTTCCTCGCGGAACGTCAGGCCGAGGTGCCAGGACTATGAAAATCCTCGTCTACGGAATTAACTACTCGCCGGAATTAACCGGTATCGGGAAATACACCGGCGAGATGGTGGAGTGGATGGCGAGCCAGGGACATGACGTGCGGGTGATTACTGCCCCGCCGTACTACCCGGAGTGGAAGGTAGGCGAACGCTATTCCAGCTGGCGCTATCGCCGCGAAGAGGGGGCCGCGACCGTCTGGCGCTGCCCTCTCTACGTGCCGAAACAGCCCTCGACGCTGAAACGTTTAATTCATCTGGGCAGCTTTGCCCTCAGCAGTTTCTTCCCGCTGATGGCGCAGCGTCGCTGGAAGCCGGATCGCATTATCGGCGTGGTGCCGACGCTGTTCTGCACGCCGGGCATGCGCCTGCTGGGAAAACTCTCCGGCGCGCGCACCCTGCTGCACATTCAGGATTATGAAGTGGACGCCATGCTCGGTCTGGGTATGGCCGGGAAAGGCAAGGGCGGCAAGGTGGCGAAGCTCGCCAGCGCCTTTGAGCGCAGTGGCTTACACAACGTGGATTACGTTTCGACGATCTCTCGCTCGATGATGAATAAGGCGCAGGAGAAGGGCGTCCCGGCGGAGAAGGTGATCTTCTTCCCGAACTGGTCCGAAGTGGCGCGTTTTCGCGACGTGACGGAGCAAGAGGCTCAGGCGCTGCGCGCCCGGCTCGGCTTGCCTGAAGACCAAAAAATCATTCTTTACTCAGGCAACATCGGCGAAAAGCAGGGGCTGGAGAGCGTTATTGAAGCGGCCCAGCTGCTGATCGAACAGCCGTGGACGTTTGTGATTGTCGGACAGGGCGGGGGAAAAGCGCGGCTGGAGAAGATGGCCAGTGAACGCGGCCTGACCAACGTGAAGTTTTTCCCGCTGCAATCGTACGACGCGCTGCCCGCGCTGCTGAAAATGGCGGATTGCCATCTGGTCGTGCAAAAACGCGGCGCGGCGGATGCGGTGCTGCCGTCCAAGCTGACCAACATTCTGGCAGTGGGCGGTAACGCGGTGATTACGGCCGAAGCCGAAACAGAATTAGGCCAGCTGTGTGACGGCTATCCGGGGATTGCCGTGTGCGTGGAGCCGGAATCGGTCCCGGCGCTGGTCACCGGCATTGAACAGGCACTCGCCATGCCAAAAGTGAACACGGTGGCACGTGAATATGCCGAACGCACGCTCGAGAAAGAGAACGTGCTGAGCCAATTTATTGCAGATATACGGGGATAAATCATGAGTCAAACCACTTTGTATCCGGTTGTGATGGCTGGTGGCTCTGGTAGCCGGTTGTGGCCGCTGTCCCGCGTGCTCTATCCAAAACAGTTCCTCTGCCTGAAAGGGGATCTCACCATGCTGCAGACGACGGTAAACCGTCTGCACGGCGTGGAGTGTGAAAGCCCGGTGGTGATTTGTAACGAACAGCACCGCTTTATCGTTGCCGAGCAGCTGCGCCAGCTGAACAAGCTCACGGAAAACATCATCCTGGAGCCTGCAGGACGTAATACCGCGCCCGCGATCGCCCTGGCGGCGCTGGCGGCAAAACGCAGCAGCCCTGACTGTGACCCGCTGATGCTGGTCCTGGCGGCAGATCACGTTATCCAGCAGGAAGACGCATTCCGCGACGCGGTGCGTGCCGCGATCCCTTACGCCGAGAGCGGCAAGCTGGTGACCTTCGGCATCGTGCCGGATCTGCCGGAAACCGGCTACGGTTACATCCGTCGCGGCAGCGTAACGCCGGGTGAGGGCGATAGCGTGGCGTTTGACGTGGCGCAGTTTGTCGAAAAACCGAATCTCGAAACCGCGCAGGCCTATGTCGCCAGCGGTGAATATTACTGGAACAGCGGGATGTTCCTGTTCCGCGCCGGACGCTATCTCGAAGAGCTGCGCAAATACCGCCCGGATATTCTGAACGCCTGCGAAAAAGCGATGGCGGTGGTGGACCCGGATCTCGACTTTATCCGCGTGGATGAAGAGGCGTTCCTCGCCTGTCCGGAAGAGTCTATCGACTACGCCGTGATGGAACGCACGGCTGACGCGGTGGTAGTACCGATGGATGCAGGCTGGAGCGACGTTGGCTCCTGGTCCTCCCTGTGGGAGATCAGCGCCCATACCCCGGAGGGTAACGTCCATCACGGCGATGTGATTAGCCACAAAACCGAAAACAGCTACGTTTACGCCGAGTCTGGCCTCGTCACCACCGTCGGGGTAAAGGATCTGGTGGTTGTCCAGACCAAAGACGCGGTGCTGATTGCCGACCGTAACGCCGTGCAGGACGTTAAAAAAGTGGTTGAGAAGATCAAGGCCGATGGCCGTCACGAACACCACATTCACCGTGAAGTGTACCGTCCGTGGGGCAAATATGACTCCATCGACGCGGGTGACCGCTATCAGGTGAAGCGCATCACCGTGAAGCCGGGCGAGGGGCTGTCGGTGCAGATGCACCATCACCGCGCTGAACACTGGGTGGTGGTGGCGGGTACGGCCAAAGTGACCATCGACGGCGAAGTGAAGCTGCTGGGTGAAAACGAGTCCATTTATATTCCGCTGGGCGCCACGCACTGTCTGGAAAACCCGGGGAAAATTCCTCTCGATTTAATTGAGGTGCGCTCCGGCTCGTATCTGGAAGAGGACGATATTGTGCGCTTCCAGGATCGCTACGGGCGCGTGTAGCACGCCGCATCATGCCCGGCGGCGCTGCGCCTGCCGGGCCTACGAATGACAAAAATAAATTTGGCCATTAAGTGGTCAGGGCCAACTGTTGCCTGAAAAAGGGGTCATCATGGAAAAATTAACCTGTTTTAAAGCCTACGATATTCGCGGCAAGCTGGGCGAAGAGCTGAATGAAGACATCGCGTGGCGCATCGGTCGCGCGTACGGCGAATATTTAAAACCTAAGACCATCGTGCTGGGCGGCGACGTGCGTCTGACCAGCGAATCCCTGAAGCTGGCGCTGGCAAAAGGGCTGCAGGACGCGGGCGTGGACGTGCTGGACATCGGCCTGTCCGGTACCGAAGAGATCTATTTTGCCACCTTCCACCTCGGCGTGGACGGCGGTATCGAAGTGACGGCCAGCCACAACCCGATGGACTACAACGGCATGAAGCTGGTGCGCAAGGGCGCGCGCCCGATTAGCGGCGACACCGGTCTGCGCGACGTGCAGCGCCTCGCGGAAGCCAACGACTTCCCGCCGGTGAACGACGCGAAGCGCGGCAGCTACAAACAGATTAACCTGCAGAAAGAGTACATCGACCACCTGCTGGGCTACATCAACGTGGCGAACCTCAAGCCGCTGAAGCTGGTCATCAACTCTGGTAACGGCGCGGCAGGCCCGGTTGTCGATGCGCTGGAAGCCCGCTTTAAGGCGCTGAACGTGCCGGTGACCTTCGTCAAGGTACACAACACGCCGGACGGTAACTTCCCGAACGGTATTCCTAACCCGCTGCTGCCGGAGTGCCGCGACGACACCCGTAACGCGGTGATTGAGCACGGTGCCGATATGGGCATCGCCTTCGACGGCGACTTCGACCGCTGCTTCCTGTTCGACGAGAAAGGGCAGTTTATCGAAGGCTACTACATCGTTGGCCTGCTGGCGGAAGCGTTCCTCGAGAAAAATCCGGGCGCGAAGATCATTCACGATCCGCGTCTTTCCTGGAACACCGTCGACGTGGTGAAGGCCGCGGGCGGCGAGCCGGTGATGTCTAAAACCGGCCATGCCTTCATCAAAGAGCGCATGCGCGAAGAAGACGCCATCTACGGCGGCGAGATGAGCGCGCACCACTATTTCCGTGATTTTGCCTACTGCGACAGCGGGATGATCCCGTGGCTGCTGGTGACCGAGCTGCTGTGCCTGAAGGGGCAGAGCCTGGGCGAGCTGGTGCGCGACCGCATGGCGGCCTTCCCGGCGAGCGGGGAGATCAACAGCAAGCTGGCGCAGCCGGCCGAGGCGATTGCCCGCGTAGAACAGCACTTTGCCATTCACGCGCTGGAGATTGACCGTACGGACGGCATCAGCATGGCGTTCCCGCAGTGGCGCTTTAACCTGCGTTCGTCCAACACCGAGCCGGTGGTGCGCCTGAACGTGGAATCCCGCGCTGATACGGCGCTGATGGAAGCCCGAACGAAGGACATTCTGGCGCTGTTGAATCAGTAACAATTGCCCCTCCCGGCGGGAGGGGGAACCGAATACAGGAACAACGATGACGAATCTAAAAAAACGCGAACGAGCGAGAACGAATGCATCGTTAATCTCTATGGTGCAGCGTTTTTCTGATATCACCATCATGGTCGGTGGATTGTGGGCGGTGTGTCGGATCAGCGGGCTGCCGTTCTTATATATGCATCTTCTGATGGCCCTGATTGCGCTGGTTGTGTTTCAGATGATCGGCGGAATGACCGATTTCTACCGCTCGTGGCGCGGCGTGAAAATGACCACCGAACTGATGCTGCTGCTGCAGAACTGGACTCTGAGCCTGATCTTCAGCGCCGGTCTGGTGGCGTTCAGCCATGATTTTGACAACCGCTTCGTGACCTATCTCTGCTGGTACCTGCTAACCAGCGTCGGCATGGTCGTGTGCCGTTCCCTGATCCGCTTTGGCGCGGGCTGGCTGCGTAACCGCGGCTATAACCGTCGTTTCGTCGCCGTAGCGGGTGATTTACCGGTCGGGAGAGTGCTGCTCGACAGCTTCCGCAAAGAGCCGTGGTTAGGGTTTGAAGTGGTGGGGATTTACCACGACGCGAAGCCGGGCGGCGTGCCTGCGGACTGGGCGGGCAATTACGCGCAGCTTATTGAAGACGCGAAGGCCGGAAAAATTCATAACGTCTATATCGCCATGCAGATGAAAGACGAAACCCGCATCAAGCAGCTGATGCGCGAGCTGGCGGACACCACCTGTTCGGTGATCCTGATCCCGGACGTGTTTACCTTCAACATTCTGCACTCCCGCATTGAAGAGGTGAACGGCGTGCCGGTGGTACCGCTGTACGACACGCCGCTGTCGGGTATTAACCGCGTGCTCAAGCGCGTGGAAGATATCGTACTCTCTTCCCTGATTTTACTGCTCATTTCCCCGGTGCTGTGCTGCATCGCTCTGGCGGTGAAGCTGAGCTCTCCCGGCCCGGTTATCTTCCGTCAGACCCGCTACGGCATGGACGGTAAGCCAATCATGGTGTGGAAATTCCGCTCCATGAAGGTGATGGAGAACGACAAGGTGGTGACCCAGGCGACGCAGAACGATCCGCGCGTCACCCGCGTGGGGAACTTCCTGCGCCGCACTTCGCTTGACGAGCTGCCGCAGTTCATCAACGTCTTTACCGGCGGCATGTCGATTGTTGGCCCGCGTCCGCACGCGGTGGCGCATAACGAGCAGTACCGTTCGCTGATTGAAGGCTACATGCTGCGCCATAAGGTGAAGCCGGGCATCACCGGCTGGGCGCAGATCAACGGCTGGCGCGGCGAGACCGACACGCTGGAAAAAATGGAAAAACGCATCGAGTTCGATCTGGAGTACATCCGCGAGTGGAGCCTCTGGTTCGATATCAAGATTGTTTTTCTGACCATCTTCAAAGGTTTCGTGAACAAAGCGGCGTACTAAGATGAGCTTACGTGAAAAAACCATCAGCGGCGCCAAGTGGTCAGCGATGGCGACCATCGTCATCATTGGTCTCGGCCTGGTGCAGATGACGGTGCTGGCGCGCATTATCGATAACCACCAGTTCGGCCTGCTGACCGTCTCGCTGGTGATTATCGCGCTGGCCGACACGCTGTCTGACTTTGGTATCGCCAACTCGATTATCCAGCGCAAAGAGATCAGCCATCTCGAGCTGACCACGCTCTACTGGCTGAACGTCGGGCTGGGCATTTTCGTGTTTGTGCTGGTGTTCCTGCTGAGCGACGTGATTGCCAGCGTGCTGCACAACCCGGATCTCGCCCCGCTGATGCGCACGCTGTCGTTTGCCTTTGTGGTGATCCCGCACGGGCAGCAGTTCCGCGCGCTGATGCAGAAAGAGCTGGAGTTCAACAAGATCGGCATGATCGAGACCAGCGCGGTGCTGGCGGGCTTTACCTTTACCGTGGTGAGCGCCCATTTCTGGCCGCTGGCGATGACCGCCATCCTCGGTTACCTGGTTAACTCTGCCGTGCGTACGCTGCTGTTCGGCTACTTTGGCCGCAAGATTTATCGTCCGGGGCTGCACTTCTCTCTCGCGTCCGTCTCGTCCAACCTGCGCTTTGGCGCGTGGCTGACGGCGGACAGCATTATTAACTATGTGAATACCAACCTCTCGACGCTGGTGCTGGCGCGCATCCTGGGCGCGAGCGTGGCGGGGGGCTACAACCTGGCCTATAACGTTGCGGTTGTTCCTCCTATGAAGCTGAACCCCATTATCACCCGCGTGCTGTTCCCGGCGTTCGCCAAGATTCAGGACGACACCGAGAAGCTGCGCGTCAACTTCTACAAGCTGCTTTCCGTGGTGGGGATTATCAACTTCCCGGTGCTGCTGGGGCTGATGGTGGTTTCCAGCAACTTCGTGCCGCTGGTGTTTGGCGAGAAGTGGAACGGCATTATCCCGATCCTGCAGCTGCTGTGCGTGGTGGGGCTGCTGCGCTCCGTGGGCAATCCGATTGGTTCTCTGCTGATGGCGAAGGCGCGCGTGGATATCAGCTTTAAATTCAACGTGTTCAAAACTTTCCTGTTTATTCCGGCGATTATCGTCGGCGGGCATATGGCGGGCGCCATCGGCGTCACGCTGGGCTTCCTGCTGGTGCAGATCGTCAATACCGTTCTGAGCTACTTCATCATGATCAAACCGGTGCTGGGCTCCAGCTACCGTCAGTACATCCTGAGCCTGTGGCTGCCGTTCTATCTCTCATTGCCGACCCTGGCGGTGAGCTACGGTCTGGGCATTATCCTCAGCGGGCATCTGCCGCTGGCCGCGCTGCTGGCGGTGCAGGTTGCCGCGGGCGCGCTGGCGTTTGGCGTGATGATTGTGCTGTCGCGCAACGCGCTGGTGGTAGAGATGAAGCGCCAGTTTTGCCGTAACGAAAAAATGAAAACGCTGCTTCGCGCAGGCTAGTTCTTTAAGAGGCCATTATGAAATTATTAATTCTTGGCAACCATACCTGTGGCAACCGTGGCGACAGCGCCATCCTGCGCGGTTTACTGGATGCAATTAACACCCTTAAACCTGAGACTGAAGTGGACGTGATGAGCCGTTATCCGGTCAGCTCATCCTGGTTACTGAACCGCCCGGTGATGGGCGACCCGCTTTACAGCCAGATGAAACAGCACAATAACGCCGCGGGCGTGATGGGGCGCGTGAAGAAAGTGCTGCGCCGTCGCTACCAGCATCAGGTGCTGCTTTCCCGCGTCACAGACACCGGCAGGCTGCGCAACATCGCAATCGCGCAGGGATTTACGGACTTCGTGCGTCTGCTTTCCGGCTATGACGCCATTATTCAGGTCGGCGGCTCGTTCTTCGTCGATCTTTACGGCGTGCCGCAGTTTGAGCATGCGCTGTGCACGTTCATGGCGAAAAAGCCGCTGTTTATGATCGGCCACAGCGTCGGGCCGTTCCAGGATCCGCAGTTTAACCAACTGGCAAATTATGTGTTTGGCCACTGCGACGCGCTGATCCTGCGTGAATCGGTCAGCCTCGACATGATGAAGCGTAGCGAAATTGACACCTCTAAAGTAGAACACGGCGTGGATACCGCCTGGCTGGTGGATCACCAGGACGATAACTTCCAGCCGAGCTACGCGGTGCAGCACTGGCTCGACGTGACGGCGAAACAGAAGACCGTTGCGATTACCCTGCGTGAACTCGCCCCGTTCGATAAGCGTCTTGGCACCACCCAGGCAGCCTATGAGAAAGCGTTCGCCGACGTGGTGAACCGCGTACTGGACAGCGGTTACCAGGTGCTGGCGCTCTCAACCTGTACCGGCATCGACAGCTACAACAAAGATGACCGCATGGTAGCGCTGAACCTGCGCAATCTGGTGAACGACCCGTCCCGCTACCACGTGGTGATGGACGAGCTGAACGACCTGGAGATGGGTAAACTGCTCGCAGCCTGCGACCTGACCGTGGGCACCCGTCTGCACTCGGCGATTATCTCCATGAACTTTGGCACGCCGGCCATCGCCATTAACTATGAGCACAAGTCCGCCGGGATTATGCAGCAGCTTGGCATGCCGGAAATGGCCGTGGATATTCGTCATCTGCTGGACGGATCGCTCGGTGCAATGGTGGGGGACACCCTGGGTCAACTGCCCGCGATCAATGAACGCCTGGCGGTGGCGGTGAAAGCCGAGCGCGAGAAGGGCATTGGAATGGTGAAATCGGTGCTTGAACGCGTGCGGGAGGGGAAATGAAGGTTGGTTTCTTCTTACTGAAATTTCCGCTGTCTTCTGAGACCTTTGTACTGAACCAAATCACCGCGTTTATCGATATGGGATATGACGTGGAGATCGTTGCCCTGCAAAAGGGCGACACCAAAAATACCCATGCGGCGTATGCCCAGTATGGGCTGGAGGCGAAGACCCGCTGGCTGCAGGACGAACCGGCCGGGAAGCTGAGCAAGCTACGCTACCGGGCCAGCCAGACGTTACGCGGGATCCACCGCGCGTCGACGTGGCGCGCGCTGAACGTTTCCCGCTATGGATCGGAATCTCGCAATTTAATTCTGTCGGCCATCTGCGGGCAAACGGCGCAGCCGTATCGTGCCGACGTGTTTATCGCCCACTTTGGCCCGGCGGGGGTCACCGCCGCGAAACTGCGTGAGCTTGGCGTAATTGACGGCAAAATTGCGACCATCTTCCACGGTATCGACATTTCCAGCCGCGAGGTGCTGAACCACTACACGCCGGAGTATCAGGAGCTTTTCCGCCGCGGCGACATGATGCTGCCCATCAGCGACCTGTGGGCCGGACGACTGAAAAGCATGGGCTGTCCGGGGGAGAAAATTGCCGTGTCGCGTATGGGCGTGGATTTAACGCGCTTCACTCGCCGCCCGGTTAAGGTGCCGGGAAAACCGCTGCAGATCATCTCCGTAGCCCGTCTGACCGAGAAGAAAGGTCTGCACGTGGCCATCGAAGCCTGCCGACAGCTGAAGGCGCGCGGGGTGGCGTTCCACTATCGCATTCTCGGCATTGGCCCGTGGGAACGTCGTCTGCGCACGCTTATCGAACAGTATCAGCTGGACGATGTCGTGGAGATGCCGGGCTTCAAGCCGAGCCATGAGGTTAAAGCCATGCTCGATGAGGCGGACGTGTTCCTGCTGCCTTCGGTAACGGGCGCCGATGGCGATATGGAAGGCATTCCGGTGGCGCTGATGGAGGCGATGGCCGTTGGGATCCCGGTGGTATCGACGCTGCACAGCGGGATCCCGGAGCTGATCAAATCTGATCATTCCGGCTGGCTGGTGCCGGAGAATAACGCGATGGCTCTTGCGGATCGATTGGCTGCCTTCAGCGACATCGACCAGCAGGCGCTGGAGCCTGTGCTCAAGAATGCCCGACAAAAAGTTGAAACCGATTTTAACCAGCAGGTAATCAATCGCCAGTTAGCGAGCCTGCTGCAAACGCTGTAACGCCGAGGTTGTATGCTGAAAAAGATTACCCGACGCACCTTTGTCTCTTCTCTGTCTGTTCTGGCGGCCTCGCCGCTGCTGTCGTCCCGCATGGCGCGGGCGGCAAGCGGAAAGACGGTCTCCATTAATCAGTACAATAACAACGACTGGATCGCCGCTTTTAAGCAGGCGTTTAAGGACGGTGACACCGTCGTTGTCCCGGCCGGACTTACCTGCGAAAACATCAATACGGGCATTTTCATTCCCGACGGTAAAACGCTGCTGATCCGCGGAGCGTTGACCGGCAACGGACGTGGGCGTTTTGTGCTGCAGGAAGGCTGCAAAGTGATCGGTGAAGGCAGCGGGCGCACGGAGAACATCACGCTCGACATTCGCGGCTCGGACTGCGCGATCAAAGGGCTGGCGATGAGCGGATTTGGGCCGGTGACGCAGATTTACATTGGCGGCAAGAAACCGCGCGTGATGCGCAATCTGGTGATTGATAACATCAGCGTGAGCCAGGCTAACTACGCCATCCTGCGCCAGGGCTTTCACAATCAGGTTGATGGCGCCCGGATCACCAACAGCAAATTCAGCCATCTGCAGGGCGATGCGATCGAGTGGAACGTGGCCATCAATGACCGCAATATTCTGATCTCCGATCATGTGATCGATAACATCAACTGCACCAACGGTAAGATCAACTGGGGCATCGGCATCGGCCTTGCCGGCAGCACCTACGATAACGACTACCCGGAAAAGCAAACCGTGAAGAACTTCGTGGTGGCAAATATCACCGGCAGCAACTGTCGCCAGCTGGTGCACGTTGAGAACGGGAAACACTTTGTTATCCGCAATATAAAGGCCAAAAATATTACCCCCGATTTTAGTAAAAAGGCGGGTATAGACAACGCAACGGTCGCCATTTATGGCTGTGATAATTTCATTATTGATAATGTCGACATGGTCAATAGTGCCGGAATGTTAATCGGCTATGGCGTAATTAAAGGCGATTATTTGTCCATCCCGCAGAACTTCAAGCTTAACAATATCCATCTGGATAATCGCCAGCTAGCGTATAAGCTGCGCGGAATTCAAGTTTCATCCGGTAATGCGACCTCCTTTGTAGCGATCACCAACGTGGAGATGAAGCGGGCGACGCTTGAGCTGCACAATAAGCCGCAGCATCTTTTCTTACGTAATATCAACGTGATGCAGGAGGCAGCTATTGGCCCCGCGCTGAAGATCAACTTCGACCTGCGTAAAGATGTGCGGGGTAAATTTATGGCCAAAGACGAAACCTTGCTGTCGCTGGCGAACATTAAAGCGGTGAATGAGAAGGGGCAGAGTTCGGTGGATATTGACCGGGTGGATCAGCAGGTAGTGAATGTGGAAAGGCTGAATTTTGCGCTTCCGCACAGATAATCGACAACTTTCTTTTTTGAGACTATTCCTGGCACAGAAGTGTGATCTATTCAGATTACAACTACAGAAATTTGTGGGGCTAAGGCGTAACATTGTCAGAGGATTACGGCAAATCATGCTGGCGAAAACAGGTTTAAGAGCTATAATTCGTCAACCATTTTAAGGTGGAAGAAATAATGATTAATTTGAAAGCAGTCATTCCGGTAGCAGGCCTGGGCATGCATATGCTGCCAGCCACTAAAGCCATCCCTAAAGAGATGCTGCCGATTGTCGACAAACCGATGATTCAATATATCGTCGACGAGATTGTTGCTGCAGGGATCAAAGAAATCGTCCTGGTTACCCATTCGTCCAAGAATGCGGTTGAGAACCACTTCGACACCTCTTACGAACTCGAAGCGCTGCTTGAGCAGCGCGTCAAACGCCAGCTGCTGGCAGAAGTGCAGTCAATCTGCCCGCCAGGCGTAACCATTATGAACGTGCGTCAGGCACAGCCGCTGGGTCTGGGTCACTCGATTTTGTGTGCCCGTCCGGTAGTGGGTGATAACCCATTCATCGTTGTTCTTCCGGACATCATCATCGATACCGCTTCAGCCGATCCGCTGCGTTACAACCTGGCGGCAATGGTGGCTCGTTTCAATGAAACCGGCCGTAGCCAGGTGCTGGCGAAACGCATGAAGGGCGATCTTTCCGAGTACTCCGTTATCCAGACAAAAGAAGCGCTGGAGACGGAAGGGCAGGTGAGCCGCATCGTTGAGTTCATCGAAAAACCCGATCAGCCGCAGACGCTGGATTCGGATCTGATGGCGGTTGGCCGTTATGTTCTGAATGCCGATATCTGGGCGGAACTGGAAAAAACTGAGCCAGGCGCCTGGGATCGTATCCAGTTGACCGATGCAATTGCAGCACTGGCGAAAAAACAGTCCGTTGACGCAATGCTGATGACAGGTGACAGCTACGACTGCGGTAAGAAGCTGGGATACATGCAGGCGTTTGTGAACTATGGGCTGCGCAATCTGAAGGAAGGGGCGAAGTTCAGAAACCGGATTGAGAAGCTGTTGGCTAACGACTGATATTCATTCCGCGTCCATAACAAACGGCAGTTATCATTTTTGGTGTTGAGACATAACCAAAATGATAACTGCCGTTTTTTGTTATTAATTTTAATGATTACATAGGGTTATCTGATTCAAATCTCAGCAGCTTTGTAGCGATTTGTGCTTGTTTCTCTGGTCGTTTAGGACGACAATTAACGCCAGTTTTTGTCTGTAACCAGACAAGCAAAATCATTAATCAAACATCGCTCAGTGCACTGGTAGCTGTTAAGCCAGGGGCGGTAGCGTGCTCAATTTCTGAAACCGTTATTAAACACTCAGGTTTCAGAACCCCAGTATCCAGACATATACACTAGACGGAACAGATAACGTGAAAATTCTTGTGACGGGCGGGGCTGGTTTTATCGGCTCAGCGGTTGTGCGACATATTATTAAAAATACACAGGACGATGTCGTCAATGTAGATAAGCTCACCTATGCCGGAAATCTGGAGTCGCTAACAGAAGTTAGTGATAGCAACCGATATGCCTTTGAGCATGCCGATATTTGCGACAAAGACGCCATGGATCGGATCTTTGCAAAACATAAGCCTGATGCGGTAATGCATCTGGCTGCTGAAAGCCACGTTGACCGTTCTATTACGGGCCCGGCAGCGTTTATCGAAACCAATATCGTCGGCACTTATGTGCTTCTGGAAGCCGCCCGTGCGTACTGGTCCACGCTTGATGAGCAGGCGAAGAAAGCGTTTCGTTTCCATCACATCTCTACCGACGAAGTGTATGGAGATTTGCCGCATCCTGATGAGCATCCTGCATCAACTGAGCTGCCACTCTTTACTGAAACTACCGCGTATGCGCCCAGCAGTCCGTATTCAGCGTCAAAAGCCTCCAGCGATCATCTCGTTCGTGCCTGGATGCGTACCTACGGTTTCCCGACCATCGTCACCAACTGTTCAAATAACTATGGCCCTTACCATTTCCCGGAAAAACTGATTCCGCTGGTTATCCTGAATGCATTGGACGGCAAAGCGCTGCCTATTTACGGCAAGGGCGATCAAATCCGCGACTGGCTCTATGTTGAAGACCATGCGCGTGCACTTTATACCGTGGTCACCCAAGGGAAACCGGGGGAGACGTACAACATTGGTGGACATAACGAAAAGCAAAACCTGGATGTGGTGCATACGATTTGCGATCTGCTGGATGAGATTGTGCCTAAAGAGGGGTCGTATCGCGATCAGATTACCTATGTTGCTGACCGTCCGGGGCATGACCGCCGCTATGCCATTGATGCACATAAAATTGCTACTGAGTTAGGGTGGAAGCCTCAGGAGACCTTTGAAAGTGGCATTCGTAAGACAGTTGAGTGGTACTTAAGCAATCAAGATTGGGTTAACAACGTGAAAAGCGGTGCTTATAAAAGTTGGATCGAGCAGAACTACGGGGAACGTTAATAATGAATATTCTTCTGTTCGGTAAAACAGGGCAGGTGGGGTGGGAACTCCAGCGTGCACTGGCCCCACTAGGTAACTTGGTAGCGGTCGATGTGCATTCAAAAGAGTATTGCGGGGACTTTAGGAACCCTGAAGGAATTGCGGAAACCGTTCGTATAATTAAACCAGACGTCATTGTCAATGCGGCGGCGCATACAGCAGTAGATAAGGCTGAATCTGAGCCTGATTTTGCCAGACTCCTCAACGCAATTAGCGTTGAAGCTATAGCTAAAGAAGCCGCAAAAATAGACGCATGGGTTATTCACTACTCTACCGATTATGTATTCCCCGGTGACGGTGAAAAGCCATGGCGTGAAACAGATTCGACTGCTCCGTTGAATGTATACGGTGAGACAAAACTTGAAGGTGAAAAGGCATTGCAGGCGCATTGTCCTAAGCATCTTATTTTCCGTACCAGTTGGGTATATGCGGGGAAGGGCAACAATTTCGCTAAAACGATGCTGCGGCTCGCAAAAGAGCGTCAGGAACTCTCCGTAATCAACGATCAAGTTGGTGCCCCGACGGGCGCTGAGTTGTTAGCAGACTGCACAGCGCATGCTATTCGCGTCGCAATGATAAAGCCTGAAGTTGCTGGTCTCTACCATCTGGTCGCGTCGAATACGACAACCTGGTATGACTATGCGGCACTGGTGTTTGAAGAGGCCAGAAAAGCAGGTGTCGAGTTGGCCATTGAAAAACTTAATGCTGTTCCAACATCGGCTTACCCAACTCCTGCACGTCGACCACAGAATTCACGCTTGAACACAGAGAAGTTTCAGTCGAATTTTGGTCTTGTACTCCCTTCCTGGGATATTGGCGTAAAACGGATGCTCGCTGAGCTCTTTACGACTCAATCAATTTAATGAGATAAATGTCCTTATATGGGCATTTGGTATTTATAGAGAAAAAATGATGGCTACGCGTAAAGGTATTATTCTTGCCGGTGGATCTGGCACTCGTTTGTACCCGGTGACCATGGCGGTGAGTAAACAGCTACTGCCAATTTATGACAAACCAATGATTTACTACCCGCTGTCAACACTTATGCTGGCAGGGATAAAAGATATTCTTATTATCAGCACTCCACAAGACACGCCACGTTTTGAACAATTGCTGGGTGATGGCAGCCAGTGGGGACTGAATCTGCAATATAAAGTACAGCCAAGCCCAGATGGCCTTGCGCAGGCATTTATCATCGGTGAAGAGTTTATCGGCGATGACAGCTGTGCTCTGGTGTTGGGTGACAATATTTTCTACGGACATGACCTGCCGAAGCAACTTGAAGCTGCAGTAAATAAAGATGATGGTGCTACAGTATTTGCCTATCATGTTAATGATCCTGAGCGCTATGGTGTGGTGGAGTTTGATAAGAACGGCACCGCAATCAGTCTGGAAGAAAAACCGTTAGAACCGAAGAGTAATTACGCCGTTACTGGTCTGTATTTCTATGATAATGGCGTGGTTGAAATGGCAAAAAATCTGAAGCCGTCTGCGCGTGGTGAGTTAGAAATTACAGATATTAACCGTGTATATCTTGAGCAGGGGCGCCTTTCTGTTGCAATGATGGGGCGTGGGTACGCGTGGTTGGATACGGGGACTCATCAGAGTCTGATAGAAGCAAGTAATTTCATTGCGACAATTGAAGAGCGTCAGGGTTTAAAAGTTTCCTGCCCGGAAGAAATAGCATTCCGTAAGGGATTTATCAATGCAGAACAAGTTAAAAAGCTAGCGATCCCTTTATCGAAAAATGTTTACGGGCAGTATTTAATTAAAATGATTAAAGGTTACTAATAATGAATGTAATCAAGACAGATATACCAGATTTATTAATTTTTGAACCGACAGTTTTCGGCGATGAACGTGGTTTTTTCATGGAAAGCTTTAATCAGCAAATATTTGAAAAGGCAGTAGGACGTAAGGTTGAGTTTGTTCAAGATAATCACTCGAAGTCAAGTAAGGGGGTGCTACGTGGACTGCATTATCAATTACCTCCCTTCGCCCAGGCAAAGTTGGTTCGCTGTGTTGTTGGTGAGGTATATGATGTTGCAGTTGATATTCGTCGTGAATCACCAACATTTACACAATGGGTTGGGGTAAAGCTATCAGCAGAAAATAAGCGACAACTTTGGATCCCAGAAGGATTCGCTCACGGCTTTTTAGTTTTAAGCGAAGTGGCCGAGTTTGTATATAAAAC
>NZ_JADBQK010000031.1:55081-84530 GCF_014895885.1 Enterobacter cloacae complex sp. P17RS | reverse complement strand
GCAATATACAGATGCTAGATCCCATATACGATACCGCCAAATTAGCAGAGTTGCGTGCATTTTGTTCATGTTATATACATGGACATTCTGCTGGTGGTACCAATCCCTCATTAGTTGAAATGATGCATTTTGGTAAATCTATAATATGTTTTGATTGTAGTTACAATAGAGAAACTACCGAGCATAAAGCAGTTTACTTCGAAAATGAACAAGCATTATCTAAAATAATAAATTCTGAACAGTATTTTGGTGATAATAATCATATGCTTGATATCGCCAAGGATAAATATACATGGGAAAAAATACGCAAGCAATATCATGAACTGTTCATGCTATAGACTAAAATAATATACAGGCGTGGAATGAGTATGAAAATAAGTAAAGTATTCTCTTCGTTATCATACAATAACGAATCAGTTAATTTTAGAGTGTTGTTACGTGTTTTATTTATGACAGTTAGAGGATTCTTTTTTTCTATATTCTCCTTGAATAGAATTGCTTTCCCTATATTTGCATCAAGAAATGTTAAAATAATTGGCCCCTATAGGAATATTAATGTTGGTAAGTTTACCAAAATTGAATCTAATGTAATAATTCAAACAGAGGCAATCAAAGGGATAAAAATTGGTAGGTCTTGTACTATTGGTTCGGGCACAAGTATTAGACCATCCAGTTATTATGGCGGAGATAGAGGAGAAGGATTGGTTTTAGGAAATCGTACTGCGATTGGTATTAACTCTTATATTGGATGTTCTGGGTATATTGAGATCGGTGATGATGTTATTATTGGACCTCATCTAACTATTATCTCCGAGAACCACAATTATTCCGATCGAAAAATAAAAATAAAAGATCAAGGGGTAAAGCGCGATAATATCAAGATTGATAATGATGTTTGGATTGGCTGCAATGTCACTATTCTTGCTGGAGTTAATATTGGTGGCGGAAGTGTTATTGCTGCAGGTTCAGTTGTTACCAAGTCGTTCCCACCAAACTCTCTTATTGGGGGGGTTCCCGCGAAGTTGATAAAAACAATTTAAAATGAAATTTTTCTTTGGAGTTTAGCTATAGAATTTATTTATTTATTTATTTATTTATTTAATAGATACATTATATCTATTTATAGTTGAAGTAAGCTAGGATAATATAGAAGCATATTGAACAACCGCGTATGTCGCGGTGACCACACCTGACAGGAGTATGTAATGTCCAAGCAACAAATCGGCGTCGTCGGAATGGCAGTGATGGGGCGCAACCTGGCGCTCAACATCGAAAGCCGTGGTTATACCGTCTCCGTTTTCAACCGCTCCCGTGATAAGACCGAAGAAGTGATTGCCGAGAACCCAGGCAAGAAACTGGTTCCTTTCTATACGGTTAAAGAGTTTGTTGAGTCTCTGGAAACGCCTCGTCGTATCCTGTTAATGGTGAAAGCAGGCGCAGGTACCGATGCAGCTATCGACTCCCTTAAGCCTTACCTCGAAAAAGGTGACATCATCATTGATGGCGGTAACACCTTCTTCCTGGACACCATTCGTCGTAACCGTGAACTGTCCGCTGAAGGCTTCAACTTCATCGGTACCGGTGTATCCGGTGGCGAAGAGGGTGCGCTGAAAGGCCCATCCATCATGCCTGGCGGCCAGAAAGAAGCGTACGAGCTGGTTGCGCCTATTCTGACCAAAATCGCTGCTGTTGCAGAAGACGGCGAGCCATGTGTGACCTATATCGGTCCGGACGGTGCGGGTCACTATGTTAAAATGGTGCACAACGGCATCGAATATGGCGATATGCAGCTGATTGCAGAAGCATACTCCCTGCTGAAAGGCGGCCTGAATCTCTCTAACGAAGAGCTGGCTGAAACCTTTACCGAGTGGAATAAAGGCGAGCTTAACAGCTATCTGATCGACATCACCAAAGATATCTTCACGAAGAAAGATGAAGAGGGTAAATACCTTGTTGATGTGATTCTGGATGAAGCAGCGAACAAAGGTACCGGTAAATGGACCAGCCAGAGCTCTCTGGATCTGGGCGAGCCGCTGTCTCTGATCACCGAATCTGTCTTTGCGCGTTATATCTCTTCTCTGAAAGAGCAGCGCGTAGCGGCTTCTAAAGTGCTGTCAGGCCCACAGGCTAAACCAGCCGGTGACAAAGCTGAGTTCGTCGAGAAAGTTCGTCGCGCCCTGTACCTGGGTAAAATCGTCTCTTACGCGCAGGGCTTCTCACAGCTGCGTGCGGCGTCTGACGAGAACAACTGGGACCTGAACTATGGCGAGATCGCGAAGATCTTCCGCGCGGGTTGCATCATTCGTGCGCAGTTCCTGCAGAAAATCACCGATGCCTATGCTGAAAACGCAGGTATCGCTAACCTTCTGCTGGCACCGTACTTTAAGAAGATTGCAGACGAGTACCAGCAGGCGCTGCGTGACGTGGTTGCCTACGCTGTACAGAACGGTATCCCGGTTCCAACCTTCTCCGCTGCGGTGGCGTATTACGATAGCTACCGCGCTGCCGTTCTGCCTGCCAACCTGATTCAGGCACAGCGTGACTATTTCGGCGCGCACACTTACAAGCGCACGGATAAAGAAGGCGTGTTCCACACCGAATGGATGGAATAAGTTAGCTTACTCGCTATCATCAAACCCGGAGCCTGTCTCCGGGTTTTTTTATGTAAAAAATGCCGCGCATTATTCGAAGTAGTCTGAATCTCATCCCCCTCGTTGTGATTACTCCTGGTTTGCCTTGACAGTGCTGTTTGCCAGGAGGTACAAAGCCCAACAGTTATGTTTATCGCGATGGTCTGCCGGCCATCAATACAGTTAACTAAAAGAAGTCATTAGCGAATGAAAATAACAATTTCCGGAACAGGGTATGTCGGTCTTTCTAACGGCATTCTGATTGCTCAGAACCATGAAGTGGTTGCGCTGGATATCGTGCAGGCCAAAGTGGATATGCTCAATCAGAAGAAATCGCCGATTGTCGACAAAGAAATCCAGGACTATCTCAGCAACAAACCGCTGAATTTCCGCGCCACGACAGATAAAGAAGATGCATACCGCGATGCGGATTACGTCATCATTGCGACGCCTACTGACTACGATCCAAAAACCAACTATTTCAACACCTCAACCGTAGAAGCGGTTATCAAAGATGTTATTGCGATTAATCCTGATGCGGTGATGGTTATTAAATCGACCATTCCTGTCGGCTTTACCAAATCCATCAAAGAAAAGTTTGGTATTGATAATATCTTCTTCTCGCCAGAGTTCCTGCGTGAGGGGAGAGCGCTTTACGATAACCTGCATCCTTCCCGTATCGTTATTGGCGAACGTTCTGAGCGCGCTGAACGCTTTGCCGCACTGCTGCAGGAAGGCGCAGTGAAGAAAGATATTCCGGTGCTGTTTACGGACTCCACCGAAGCGGAGGCGATTAAGCTTTTCGCAAACACCTATCTGGCAATGCGAGTCGCGTACTTCAATGAGCTCGACAGCTATGCAGAAAGTCTTGGGCTGAACACCCGCCAGATTATTGAAGGGGTTTGCCTCGACCCGCGTATTGGTAACCACTACAACAACCCGTCATTTGGCTACGGCGGTTATTGCCTGCCAAAAGATACCAAGCAGCTGCTGGCAAACTACCAGGCTGTACCGAATAATCTCATTTCTGCGATTGTTGACGCTAACCGTACGCGTAAAGATTTCATCTCCGATTCTATTCTTGCGCGCCAGCCGAAAGTGGTCGGCGTTTATCGTCTGATCATGAAGAGCGGTTCCGATAACTTCCGCGCCTCTTCCATTCAGGGGATCATGAAGCGCATCAAGGCGAAAGGCGTTGAAGTTATTATTTATGAACCGGCCATGCAGGAAGATCAGTTCTTCAATTCCCGCGTGATCCGCGATCTGGATGCTTTTAAGAAGGAAGCGGATGTCATCATCTCGAACCGCATGGCCGAAGAGCTGGCTGACGTCGCTGACAAAGTCTATACCCGCGATCTGTTCGGTAGCGACTAATTTTATTACGTTAAAATTAAAAACCCGGCTGATTTGCCGGGTTTTTAATTTTCAGACCTTGTAAAACTCGCGGTACCAGTCAACGAAGTTCTTCACGCCATCTTTAACCGAGGTTTGCGGTTTGAAACCGATCACGTCATAGAGCGCTTTCGTGTCGGCGCTGGTTTCCAGGACGTCGCCCGGCTGGAGTGGCAACATATTTTTCTCGGCTTTCTTACCCAGCGCCTCTTCCAGCGCGATGATGTAGTCCATCAGTTCTACTGGTGAACTGTTACCGATGTTGTAAACGCGGTAAGGTGCTGAACTGGTTGCCGGTGAGCCAGTCTCGACGGTCCAGTTTGCGTCAGGATGGGGAATAACATCTTGCAGGCGGATAATTGCTTCAGCGATATCATCGATGTAGGTGAAGTCGCGCTTCATCTTGCCGTAGTTATAGACATCGATGCTTTTGCCTTCAATCATCGCCTTAGTAAACTTAAACAGCGCCATGTCCGGGCGTCCCCACGGACCGTATACGGTAAAGAAGCGCAGTCCGGTGGTCGGCAGGTTGTAGAGATGCGAATAGGTGTGCGACATCAGCTCATTGGCTTTTTTGGTCGCGGCATAGAGTGAAACCGGGTGATCTACGGAATCGTCAGTGGAGAAGGGCATCTTACGGTTGAGGCCATATACGGAGCTGGATGAGGCATACAGCAAATGCTGAACGTGGTTATGGCGGCAGCCTTCCAGCACGTTGAGGTGGCCAATAAGGTTGGCATCGGCGTACGCATGCGGGTTTTCCAGGGAGTAGCGTACGCCTGCCTGTGCGGCCAGGTGAATAACGCGATCGAACTTCTCGTCAGCGAAAAGCGCAGCCATACCTTCCCGGTCAGCTAATTCCATCTTGTGGAAGGTGAATCGCTCAGATTGTAGCCGTTCCAGACGTGCCAGCTTTAAATTAACATCGTAATAGTCGTTCAGGTTATCAATACCGACAACCTCATGACCGCCCTCAATGAGGCGTTTGCTGACATTCGAACCGATAAAACCCGCTGCACCCGTTACCAGAAATTTCATATCTTTCCTCAAATACCCAACGCTTACAGATGCGATAACGCATCACATGGTGTCTATGATAGCGCGAAGGGAGGCGAGTTACATAACGCATCTTTCCGATATAACTCATCGGATTCTTATAGAAAAATCCCCAGCAATAGATAAACTATGAAAACACAATTATGTTTGCCCTTTTTCATTTGTTAGGGAATGTATGACGCACAACAACAATAGCCAGGTCATCCGAAGCAATGACCCTGAGCAAATTGATTTACTTGATTTAGTGCTGCAGCTGTGGCGTGGGAAGTGGATGATAGCAACGTTTGTTGTTGTTTTTATTGCCCTGGCTATTGGTTATCTTTCTGTTGCGAAAGAGAAGTGGACCTCAAGCGCGATTATTGCCCAGCCTGATGCCGCCCAAATAGCGACCTATTCAAATGCATTGAACATCCTCTATGGCAGTGCTGCCCCTTCAATGCTGGACATTCAAACGCGTGCGATTGGCCGTTTCAACTCCTCTTTCTCGGCGTTATCGCAGGCGCTGGACAATCAGGAAGAGCCAGAAAAACTGACTATTGAGCCTACTGTGAAAGGACAAACGCTGCCTTTAAGCGTCTCCTATACCAGTACATCTGCCGAAGCTGCGCAAAAGCAGCTGGCGCAGTACATTCAGCAGATTGATGAGCAAACGGCAAAAGAACTTGCCCTTGACCTTAAGGACAATATTAAAGAGCAGGTTAAAACCCTGAACGATTCCCTGGTAAATCAGGAAAAGGTTGCCCAGGAGCAGAAAGATCTGCGTATCAAGCAGATCGTTGAGGCGCTGAAAAATGCTGAAGCGGCGAAAATCTCCTCGCCGCAGCTCCAGCAAACCCAGGATGTGACTCAGGAGACGATGTTCCTGCTGGGAAGCGAGGGGCTGAAATCAATGATTCAAAACGAAGCCTCTCGTCCGCTGGTCTTTTCTGCTGCTTACTATCAGACCAGGCAAAACTTGCTGGATATTCAAAACCTGAACGTAAACCCGGATACTATCCACGTCTACCGTTATGTCATGAAGCCGGATCTCCCCGTTCGTCGCGATAGTCCGAAAAAAGCCATTGTGCTGATTCTTGCCGTGCTGCTGGGAGGAATGATTGGTTCAGGTGTGGTACTGGCGCGTAACGCATTACGCAACTATAAGCCAAAAGCCTGATTTGCAGATTTAAAAAAACCGGGGAAAATCCCCGGTTTTTTTATTTATGACGCTTTCGAAGATTCTCAATCACCGCCGTCAAATCCAGTTCCTGATCCTGCAGCAGCACCAACAGGTGATACATCAAATCCGACGCTTCATTCGTCAACTCTTCCCGGTCGTGTACGGTCGCGGCCAGCGCCGTCTCAACGCCTTCTTCACCCACCTTCTGCGCAATACGCTTAGTCCCGCTGGCATACAGCTTCGCGGTATAGGAGCTCTCAGGATCCGCGGATTTACGCTCCGCCAGGAGTTGCTCAAGCTGGTACAGGAACAGCCACTGGTGACTCGCCTCGCCGAAGCAGCTGCTGGTGCCTTTATGGCAGGTTGGGCCGATTGGGTTCACCAGCACCAGCAGGGTGTCGTTATCGCAGTCTGGCGTCATGCTGACCACGTTCAGGAAGTGCCCCGAGGTTTCCCCTTTGGTCCACAGGCGCTGCTTCGTACGCGAGAAAAACGTCACTTTGCCGCTGTCGATTGTTTTTGCCAGCGCGTCCTGGTTCATGTATCCCAGCATCAGCACTTCGCCTGAGACGGCATGCTGTACAACCACCGGCAGTAATCCGTCAGTTTTTTCCCAGTCCAGCTGCGCCTGTTGTTGCTCTGTTAACATACCCTGATCTCCACGCCCTGGTCGGCCAGGTACGTTTTTAACTCGCCAATATTGATAATCTGTTTGTGGAACACGGACGCGGCCAGCGCGCCGTCGACGTTCGCATCGCGGAAGGCTTCCAGGAAGTGTTCCATGGTGCCCGCGCCGCCGGAGGCAATCAGCGGAACGTGGCAGACCGCGCGAACTTTCTTCAGCTGCTCGAGATCGTAACCGTTACGCACGCCGTCCTGGTTCATCATGTTCAGCACAATCTCACCTGCGCCGCGCTTCTGCACTTCCTCTACCCAATCGAGCGTTTCCCACTGCGTCACGCGCGTCCGGCTTTCATCGCCAGTATATTGGTTAACGTGATATTTGCCGGTCGCGGCGTCGAACCAGGTATCAATCCCTACCACTATGCACTGCACGCCAAAGCGATCGGCCAGGCGGGTAATCAGTTCCGGCTCGGCCAGAGCAGGGGAGTTGATGGAAATCTTGTCGGCGCCAAAAGAGAGAATTTTGGCGGCGTCATCAGCAGACTTAATCCCGCCCGCCACGCAGAACGGAATATCAATCACTTCCGCCACGCGCGCGACCCAGCTTTTATCGACCACGCGGCCATCGCTGGAGGCGGTGATATCATAGAAGACCAGTTCGTCAGCGCCTTCATCGGCATAGCGTTTTGCCAGCGGGACGATATCGCCAATGATCTCGTGGTTGCGGAACTGCACGCCTTTCACAACCTGACCATCGCGCACGTCAAGACAAGGAATTATCCGTTTTGCCAGCATTGAATCGCCTCCGTCACCGTAAATTTATCTTCCAGCAGGGCCCGGCCCACAATCACGCCCTGTACCCCCGTTCCGCGCAGCGCGGCGATATCGGCTAAGTCACCGATGCCGCCAGATGACTGGAATGCCACCTGCGGATAACGGGCGCAAACTTCTTCATATAAAGAAACGTTGGAACCCGCCAGCGTGCCGTCGCGCGAGATGTCCGTGCACAGCACGTGCTTCAGGCCCACAGGGAGATACGTCTCGACCAGCGCTTCCAGCGTTACGCCGGAATTTTCCTGCCAGCCGCTGACCGCCACCTGCTTATTACCCTGCTCGTCAATGCGCACGTCCAGCGCCAGTACCAGGGCGTCGGCGCCAAAGCGGCGGAACCAGCCTTTCACCGTCTCAGGGTCTTTCACGGCGGTTGAACCGACCACCACGCGCGCCACGCCCGCATCCAGCAGAGCCGCCACGTCATCTTCGGTGCGTACGCCGCCGCCGACCTGCACGGGCACGTCAACACCAGCAACCAGTTTTTTCAGCAGCGGGATCTGGCGCTTCGCCGGATCTTTCGCGCCCGTTAAATCCACCAGATGCAGCACCTGTGCACCCTGGGCGGCATAATCCTGCAGGCGCGGTAGCGGGTCCTTTCCGTAGTCGCGCTGTTGACCGTAATCGCCCTGATGAAGACGGACAACCGTGCCGTCGATTAAATCTAAAGCGGGAATAATCATCACATCTCCAGGAAGTTTTTCAGCAGCTGCGCGCCCGCGGCGCCAGAGCGTTCCGGGTGAAACTGCACGCCGAAGAAATTGTCTTTCTGCACCGCCGCGGTAAACGCCTCGCCGTAAGTGCACTGGGCGATGGTATTGACGTTCACCGGCATGGCGTAACTGTGCACGAAGTAAAAGTACGCGCCGTCTTCGATGCCGCGAAACAGCCGGTCACCCGCTTTGGCGTACACGCGGTTCCAGCCCATATGCGGCAGAGGCAGGCCGTGGTCGGTCATTTTCGGTACGTCTTCGTCGATAATGCCTAGCAGGTCAACGCCGTTGCTCTCTTCGCTGCGGCGGCCAAGAAGCTGCATGCCCAGGCAAATCCCCAGCACCGGCTGGGTACAGGCTTTGATCAAATCGACCAAATCGCGTTCGCGAATCTGGTCCATCGCCGCCTGTGCGGTGCCAACGCCCGGCAGGAAAAGCTTGTCAGCGCGCAATACAATGTCCGGATCGCGGCTCACCACCGGCTCATAGCCGTGGCGCGCGATGGCCGATTTCACGGAGTTGAGGTTGGCGCATCCGGTATCCAGAATCACCACGTTCATTACAGCACTCCTTTCGACGAGGGCAGGGCATCGCCTTCCACGCGGATAGCCTGGCGAAGCGTACGGCCAAAGGCTTTAAACAGGCTCTCCACGCGGTGGTGATCGTTTTTGCCTTTGGTTTTCAGGTGCAGCGTCAGTCCCATGGTGTAGGACAGGGAACGGAAGAAGTGCTCCACCATTTCGGTGCTAAGATCGCCGACGCGCTGGTAGGTGAAATCAGCTTTGTATTCCAGGTGCGGACGACCCGAGATGTCCATGGCGCAGCGCGCCAGGCACTCGTCCATCGGCAGGACGAAGCCGAAACGGTTGATGCCGCGCTTGTCGCCGAGCGCCAGCTTCAGGGCTTCACCCAGCGCCAGGCCGGTATCTTCCACGGTGTGGTGATCGTCAATATAAAGGTCGCCTTTTACCGCGATCTCCATGCGGAAACCGCCGTGGGTGGCAATCTGGTCCAGCATGTGGTCAAAGAAACCGACGCCGGTGTGGATCTTGCTGCCGCCTTCACGGTCCAGCCAGACTTTTACATCAATCTGCGTCTCTTTGGTGTTACGCTCAACGTGGGAATAGCGGTCGCGTTTTGTCAGTTGCTCGCCAATCTTTGCCCAGTTAAGGTCGTTACGATCGTAGCGCAGCCCCGCGATGCCCATGTTTTCCGCCAGCGTAATATCGGTGATGCGATCGCCGATGACGTAGCTGTTGGTTTTATCCAGCATCTCTTCGGCCAGATAGCGCTCAACCAGCTTCACCTTTGGCTTACGGCAGTCGCACTCGTCGGCTGGCATGTGCGGGCAAATCAGCACCTCATCAAATACCACGCCCTGAGAGGTCAGCACCTGCATCATCAGGTTATGCGGGCCGTCAAAGTCCGCCTGCGGGAAACTGTCCGTACCCAGACCGTCCTGGTTGGTGATCATTACCAGCTTATAGCCCGCTTTCTGAAGCTTAAGCAGCACCGGGATCACGTCCGGTTCAAAAGCCAGCTTGTCGAAACGATCGACCTGGAAATCGGCAGGTGGCTCCGAAATAAGGGTGCCGTCACGATCGATGAAAAGGATCTTCTGGGTCATACTTTCTCCGCTTTCAGGGCGTCAATGACGCGCTGGCTCTCTGCGCGGGTGCCTACGGTGATACGTAAACAGCCACTCAGGGAAGGTTGTTTATTCTGGTCTCGTAAGATAATGCCCTGATCCCATAAAGATTTAAATACGGCACTGGAGGCGGTGAAGCGCGCCAGGATGTAGTTGGTTTCCGAGTCGAACACCTGCTCGACGCAAGGGATGTCTTTCAGCGCGGTGACAAGGTACTGACGTTCCTCCAGGATCTGCGCCACGCGTTCGCGCATCGCGTTGATACCCTGAGGCGTCAGCGCCTGTGCCGCAATATCGGCAACCGGCGTTGAGAGCGGGTACGGGGCGATCACTTTCAGCAGCAGGTCGATGACCTCTTTATTCGCCAGCGTAAACCCGCAGCGCAGGCCCGCGAGGGCGAAGGCTTTTGACAACGTGCGCAGCGCAACGAGATGCGGATACTCTTCCAGCCAGCCCGTCAGCGTCGCCTGCGGGCAGAACTCGATGTAGGCTTCATCGGCCACCACCAGCGCTTTACCACGGGTCATCTCCAGCAGGGTGCGGATATCCTGCGGGTTAATAATCTGCCCGGTTGGGTTATTTGGGCTGCAGACGAAGACGACCTTCACGCCGTCGAGATTGTCGGCAATGCCTTGTAAATCGAGCTGCCAGTTCTCCAGCGCCTGGACGTTGCGGCACGCCACGCCGAAGGTTTCGGCGCTGACGCTGTACATTCCGTACGTGGGCTGGCAGTACATCACCGCGTCTTTGCCCGGCTCGCAGAACGCGCGGATCAGCAGCTCAATGCCCTCATCCGCGCCGCGGCTGACCAGTACCTGCTCCGGCTTCACACCCGCGTACTGGGCGTAGTTTTCAATCACCGCTTTTGGCTGACACTCCGGATAGCGGTTCAGCGTTTGCTGCGACAGCTCAAACTGCACCGCAGTCGGGAATTCGTTGGCGTTCAGCCAGACGTCCCCGTTTCCGCCCAGACGACGCGCAGACTGGTAAGGCGTCAGGCGGCGGACATTTTCGCGGGCTAATTCTTCAATGTTCATGCTTGCTCCTTCAGGGCGGCAACGCGCAGCGTCACGGCGTTTTTGTGGGCGGTCAGACGCTCGGCGGCGGCCAGGGTTTCAATAGTAGAAGCCAGTGAAGCAAACCCCTCGCGGGACAGCTCCTGCACGGTCATGCGTTTCTGGAAATCCGCCAGGCCGAGGCTGGAACAGGTAGAGGTGTAGCCATACGTTGGCAGCACGTGGTTGGTGCCGGAGGCGTAATCCCCTGCGGACTCCGGTGACCAGTCGCCGAGGAACACCGAGCCCGCGCTGGTGATGTTGTCGACCAGATCGCGCGCGTTGCGGGTCTGAATAATCAGGTGCTCCGGGCCGTACTGGTTGGAGATGGCAATGCACTGCTCGAGATCGCGCGCCACAATCAGGCGGCTGGCCGCTAACGCCTGACGTGCCGTGTCGGCGCGGGGCAGGTCGGCAAGCTGGCGTTCAACGGCTTCGCCCACGCGTTTCGCCATATCGGCATCAGGCGTCAGCAGGATGACCTGCGAGTCCGGGCCGTGTTCTGCCTGTGAAAGCAGGTCGGAGGCCACGAAGTCCGGCGTTGCGCCGCTGTCGGCAATGACCAGCACTTCAGACGGACCGGCAGGCATATCGATTGCAGCGCCGTCGAGACGCTGGCTGACCTGGCGCTTGGCTTCGGTCACATACGCATTGCCCGGGCCAAAGATTTTGTCGACTTTAGGAATGGACTCCGTCCCGAACGCCAGGGCCGAAATCGCCTGCGCGCCGCCCACTTTATACACCGCCTGCACGCCGCAGAGTTTTGCCGCGTAGAGGATCTCATCTGCGATCGGTGGCGGAGAGCACAGCACTACTTTCTGGCATTCGGCGATACGCGCCGGCGTGGCGAGCATTAATACGGTCGAAAACAGCGGCGCTGAACCACCAGGGATATAAAGTCCCACTGACGTAACCGGGCGCGTCACCTGCTGGCAGCGCACGCCGGGCAGGGTTTCCACATCCACGGCCTGCAGCTTCTGCGCGGTGTGGAAGGTATCAATGTTTTTCACCGCAACGGCCATCGCCTGCTTGATGTCGTCACCCAGACGATTACTGGCATCAATGATTTCCTGCTCAGTAACCTGTAATGCGCCGACTTCCGTCTTATCAAACTTCACGCTGTATTCACGCAGGGCGTCATCGCCACGGGCTTTGACGTTATCCAGGATCTCCGCCACGGTGCGTGAGATGCTCTCAGAGGCGGAAATTGCCGGGCGCATCAGCATCTCGCGCTGTTGCTCGTCGCTACAATTATTCCAGTCGATGATTGTGTTAAAGCTCATGGCCATTACTCCATCATCTTCTCAATTGGCAGCACCAGGATGGAGCTTGCGCCCAGTGCCTTCAGTTTTTCCATGGTTTCCCAGAACAGGGTTTCGCTGCTCACCATGTGCATCGCCACGCGCTGCTGATCGCCCGCCAGCGGCAGGATGGTTGGTCGCTCAGCGCCCGGCAGCAGGGCAATCACTTCATCCAGACGCTCGGTTGGAGCGTGCATCATGATGTATTTGGACTCACGCGCCTGAATCACGCCCTGAATACGGGTCAGCAGCTTGTCGATCAGCTGCTGTTTGGCGTCGGCCATCTCGCCGTCGCGCTGAATCAGGCACGCTTTAGAGCGGTAGATGACTTCCACTTCGCGTAGCCCGTTCGCTTCCAGGGTGGCACCAGTGGAGACGAGGTCACAGATGGCGTCCGCCAGACCCGCACGCGGTGCCACTTCAACGGAGCCGTTCAGCAGGCAGGATTTAAACTGCACGCCTTTCTGGTCGAGATAGCGCTTCAACAGGTGAGGGTAAGAGGTGGCGATACGTTTGCCGTTCAGCGCGGCCGGGCCGTCCCACGCTTCATCAACCGGCGTTGCCAGCGACAGGCGGCAGCCGCCGAAGTCCAGACGACGCAGGGTAAAGTAACGCGGGTCTTCACCCTGCGCGCGGCGGGTCAGCAGTTCTTCTTCCAGCACGTTTTCACCGATGATGCCGAGGTCAACGACGCCGTCCATCACAAGGCCGGGAATATCGTCATCACGCACGCGCAGAATGTCGATCGGCATGTTTTCAGCCAGAGCAATCAGGCGCTGGGTGTGCAGGTTGATTTTGATCCCGCAGCGGGCCAGCAGTTCGCGTGAATCGTCACTCAAACGGCCTGATTTTTGAATAGCTATGCGTAAACGTGAGTTATCTAACATTCTTTATTCCTCGTTAACCTGTTTTAACCTGTCTGAATTTGGTCCAAAAAAAAGCCCCCGGAAGAAGATCTTCCGGGGGCTTTTTCATGCGTTCATGCACCACTGGAAGATCCAAACGTCTTCCAGCACACATCGCCTGAAAGACTAGTCAGGATGATGGTGATGATGGTGGTGTTTAAATTGAACGCGTGTCATATAAATTCTCGATGAATGCTTATTCATTTGATGTCTTTTAACCTAAACCAGTTGTACGACATATTGCAAGGGCTTTTTTTGATCATTAATTCATTTCATATTGATGCTATGAATTGTGTGTTCTGCCGGGCTGGCGTAGCCTTATGAAAGACGAGTGAGAGTCAGGAGAATTCGCATGAAAAAGGTCGCGATTGTCGGTTTAGGATGGCTGGGAATGCCGCTGGCGATGTCATTAGCCGCGAAAGGCTGGCAGGTGACCGGGAGCAAGACCACCCGGGATGGGGTCGAAGCGGCACGCATGTGCGGTATTGATGGCGTTGAACTGCGTCTGGAGCCGGAGCTGGTGTGTGATGCGGACGATCTGGACACGCTGATGAACGTAGATGCGCTGGTGATTACGCTACCCGCACGGCGCAGTGGCCCGGGCGAATCATTCTACCTGCAGGCGATGCAGGAGATTGTCGACAGCGCGCTGGCGCATCACGTCCCGCGCATAATTTTTACCAGCTCGACGTCGGTTTATGGCGATGCTGAGGGCGTGGTGAAAGAGAGTTCCGAGCGCCGTCCCGTAACCGCGAGCGGTCAGGTCCTGAAAGATCTGGAAGACTGGCTGCATAACCTTCCCGGCACGCAGGTCGATATCGTTCGTCTGGCGGGGCTGGTTGGCCCGGGGCGTCATCCGGGGCGCTTCTTTGCCGGTAAGACTGCACCAGACGGTCAGCATGGCGTGAATCTTGTGCATCTTGAAGATGTTATTGGCGCGATTGAGCTACTCTTACAGGCTCCAAAAGGCGGACACATCTATAATATATGTGCACCGTCTCATCCGGCGCGCAGCACGTTTTACCCGCTCATGGCACGCCAGCTTGGGTTGGCTCCGCCGGTTTTTGGTGAGGCAAAGAACGAAAGTAAAGGCAAAATTGTTGATGGCAATCGCATTTGCCATGAGCTGGGGTTTGAGTATCAGTATCCCGATCCGCTGGTGATGCCCATGGAATAAGCCCCGCAGCGGAGACAATCGCACACCAGAAGGGGGCGAGCATGAAACCGCTGCTGGATGTTCTTATTATTCTGGATGCACTGGAAAAAGAGGGGAGCTTTGCGGCTGCCTCGGCAAAGCTTTACAAAACCCCTTCGGCCCTGAGCTATACCGTTCAAAAACTGGAAAGCGACCTCAATATTCAGATCCTCGATCGCACCGGGCACCGCGCGCGGTTTACCCGCACCGGGCAGATGCTGCTGGAAAAAGGTCGTGACGTTCTTCATACCGTTCGCGAGCTGGAAAAGCAGGCCGTCAAGCTCCATCAGGGATGGGAGAATGAGCTGGTGATTGGCGTGGATGATACCTTTCCGTTTTCTCTGCTGACGCCGCTCATTGAAGCGTTTTACCAGCATCACAGCGTCACCCGGCTGATCTTCATCAACGGGGTGCTGGGCGGCTCCTGGGAGGCTTTAACCCAGGGCAGGGCGGACATCTTTGTCGGTGCCCTGCACGAGCCTCCCCAGTTGAGTGACTTTGGTTTTGCCCGCCTGGGCGTGCTGGAGCAGGTATTTGCCGTGGCGCCCCATCATCCGCTGGCTCAGGAGCCTGATCCTCTTAACCGCCGCGTTATTAAGGGGTACCGCGCAATAGTAGTCGGGGACAGCTCGCGCCCCGAATGTGCGGTTTCCTCGCAGCTGCTGGATGAGCAGGAGGCCATTACCGTTTTTGACTTTAAAACCAAGCTGGAGCTGCAAATTAGCGGTCTGGGCTGCGGCTATTTGCCGCGCTATCTGGCGCAGCGCTTTATTGATAGCGGTGCGCTTGTTGAAAAACAGGTGCTTGCGCGAAGCAGTAACGAATCGGTGTGGGTCGGCTGGAATGAACAAACCGCCGGGCTGGCCAGCGCCTGGTGGCGGGACGAAATTTTAGCAAATAGTGCTATCGCTGCAGTTTACTCTCAGGGGAGCGCCGAGAAATCAGCCAGTTAGAAAAAAGAAAATGACCCGGTGCGTTGCAAAGTATTGCCTTTTGTATCCGATGTGGGGCAAAATGCCGCCGCTGCAACCAAATGAATAATCGACGATATAAAAGGCGTCGGTTATTTTTTTTTGCATGTACGAAACGAAACTAAAAACCAAGAGGCCGGGCTTCGTACCGGATAGATATTTACTAAAATCCGACAGTTGTTGTCGCTGAGGAAGAAAGAAATGGGGCAATTTTTCGCTTACGTGGCGGTTATCACCGTAAAGGAGAATAACTATGTCGCATAACGCAACTCCAAACACCTCTCGCGTGGAATTACGTAAAACGCTTACGTTGATTCCGGTTGTTATGATGGGCCTTGCCTATATGCAACCGATGACGCTGTTCGATACATTCGGTATCGTATCGGGCCTCACTGACGGTCATGTGCCGACGGCTTACGGCTTTGCGCTGATTGCGATCCTCTTTACCGCGCTGAGCTACGGTAAACTGGTGCGTCGCTATCCGTCTGCAGGTTCCGCCTACACCTATGCCCAGAAATCTATCAGCCCGACGGTTGGCTTTATGGTGGGCTGGTCTTCGCTGCTCGACTACCTGTTCGCTCCGATGATCAACATTCTGCTGGCAAAAATCTATTTTGAAGCGCTGGTGCCATCGATTCCCTCGTGGATCTTCGTCGTGGCGCTGGTAGCCTTTATGACGGCCTTTAACCTGCGCAGCATCAAGTCCGTTGCCAACTTTAACTCCGTTATCGTTGTGCTTCAGGTTGTCCTGATTGCCGTGATTCTTGGCATGGTGATCTATGGCGTATTCCACGGCGAAGGCGCGGGCACCCTGGCGAGCAGCAAACCGTTCTGGTCTGGTGATGCGCATGTGATCCCGATGATTACCGGGGCGACGATTCTGTGCTTCTCCTTTACCGGTTTCGACGGGATTAGCAACCTGTCTGAGGAAACGAAGGATGCAGAGCGCGTGATCCCGCGTGCCATCTTCCTGACGGCGCTGATTGGCGGTCTGATCTTTATTTTCTCGACCTATTTCCTGCAACTGTACTTCCCGGATATCTCGCGCTTCAAGGATCCGGATGCGTCTCAGCCGGAAATCATGCTCTATGTGGCGGGTAAAGCGTTCCAGGTCGGCGCGCTGATCTTCTCCACCATCACCGTACTGGCGTCCGGTATGGCCGCGCATGCAGGCGTTGCGCGTCTGATGTACGTAATGGGTCGTGATGGCGTATTCCCGAAAAGCTTCTTCGGCTACGTGCATCCAACCTGGCGTACCCCGGCGATGAACATTATCCTGGTCGGTGCGATCGCGCTTCTGGCGATTAACTTTGACCTGGTGATGGCAACGGCGCTGATTAACTTCGGTGCGCTGGTGGCGTTCACCTTTGTTAACCTGTCGGTTATCTCTCAGTTCTGGATCCGTGAAAAGCGTAACAAGACGCTGAAAGATCACTTCCAGTATCTGTTCCTGCCGATGTGCGGTGCCCTGACCGTGGGCGCGCTGTGGGTTAACCTGGAAGAGAGCTCGATGGTGCTTGGCCTGATTTGGGCAGGTATCGGCCTGGTGTACCTGGCCTGTGTCACGAAGAGCTTCCGTAACCCGGTTCCTCAGTACGAAGACGTTGCTTAAGTCTTAACGTATCAAAAAAAAACCGGAGACCTTGTCTCCGGTTTTTTTATATCTCACTTCAGACTATCTCTTGCGCGTACTGGAACAGGGCTTTTAACAGGATCTGTTTTTCTGCGTTGCCTTCATGCTGGTTGTATAACGACTCAAGCTCCTGCGCGTAATGCTGCAGATACTCTGGCGTAAACACGTTTCGACGGTGCTGCAGCCAGCGCGCCTGTTCTGCTTCATCCAGCGTGCCGGGATAATTGCGCGCCCGGTAGTTAAACATCAGCTTTTCGATGCGCTTATCTGCGAAGGTGATGTCCAGCGCAGGTAAGTTACGCGGCTCGGTTTGCAGAACAATATTCATGGCTGCACGGTCGGCATCGCTGAAGAAGCCGTTGTAGAGCTGGGCATCCACGTTTTCGGACGGCACGAACGGCTCCGCCTCGGCAAAGATGGCGACCACTTTCTCGCGCACCTGCGGGTTATCGCGAAGCACTTTCAGGTTATCCAGGCAGTGCTGACGGTTAATGCCCAGCCTGTCGGCATCTTCCGGACGCAGCGTGTTCGCCTGCGCCAGCACCGGACATTTATTGATGTGCACCAGCTTAACCGGCACCGCAGGCAGATCCCCGAGTTCATTTTTCGGGGTGTAAAGCCGTTCGCGCAGGGTATCGCTGTCAAGCTCCAGCAGCGGCGAAATATCGCCCGCCAGGTCCACCATGATAACCGCATTACGGTTATCCGGGTGCCACGCCAGCGGCGCAACCCAGCTGGTATTGCCGCGCGAGGCGCCAAACATGCCGGAGATATGCACCAGGGGCTTCATCTGCGGTACGTCGATAAGGGTCATGAGCTTCTGCTTGCTTCGGTGGCTCAGCAGATATTCAAACAGCCGGGGTTGTGCGGTTTTCACCAGCTTCGCCATGGCAATGGTGGCATAAACGTCTGCCATCGCATCGTGGGCATTGCTGTGCTCGATGCCGTTGGCGCGCGTCAGGTGTTCCAGCCGGAAGCTGGTCAGCCCTTCCTCATTTTCCGGCCAGTTAATGCCTTCAGGGCGCAGGGCATAACAGGCGCGCATGATGTCGAGCAGATCCCAGCGTGAATTGCGGTTCTGCCAGCTCCAGGCGTACGGATCGTAGAAGTTGCGATAGAAGATATTGCGCGTCACTTCATCATCGAAGCGGATGTTGTTGTAACCGACCACGCAGGTATTAGGCACGGTAAACAGATCGTGGATACGGCGGGCGAACTCTGCTTCGTTAACGCCTTTTTCCCGTGCTTCCTGCGGCGTGATCCCGGTGACCATTACCGCGCCGGGCTGCGGCAGGTAGTCATCAGCCGGTTTACAGTAAAAGACCTCAGGCTCGCCAATGATGTTGAATTCGTCATCGGTGCGGATGGCGGCAAACTGCGCCGGTCGGTCCAGCGCCGGATGCGTGCCAAAGGTTTCGTAGTCGTGGAATAAAAAAGTCGGGCGTGCGGCAGAGTCAGACACCAGTAATACCATCCTGTTAAAAAATGACGTCACTATGGTAAACGATCGTGCGGGTCAGACCGAATAAAAAGCGCCGCCGCGTCGCAAATTTGCGAGACCGCTTCCGCGTAAAACCTGCGTTCTGTCACATTTTTTTGCAATTAAGCCAGGTAACGACATCAGAAGTCCCGTAAAAAGGTCATCGATTTTTAATGACCTGAGGATATACCGTTGAAACGCCGTCTGTTTATTGCTGTTTCTTTACTCGCTTCGAGTGTCTCATCTGCTTTTGCGGCCGAACCACTGGATTTTTCGCCGCAGCCTCCGGCCATTCAGGCTGGCTCCTGGGTGCTGATGGATTACACGACTGGTCAAATTTTAACGGCGGGCAACGAACATCAGCAACGTAACCCGGCGAGCCTCACCAAGCTGATGACGGGTTATGTGGTGGATCGGGCCATTGACAGCCATCGCATTTCGCCGGATGACATCGTCACCGTAGGGCGCGATGCGTGGGCAAAGGGCAACCCGGTGTTTGACGGTTCGTCGCTGATGTTCCTGAAAGAGGGCGATCGCGTCACCGTGCGTGACTTAAGCCGCGGTCTGATTGTCGATTCCGGCAACGATGCCTGCGTGGCGCTGGCCGATCACGTGGCGGGCGGGCAGCCGCAGTTCGTGAAGATGATGAACGACTACGTGCAGAAGCTGAACCTGCGTGATACGCACTTTGAAACCGTCCACGGTCTGGACGCGCCGGGCCAGCACAGCTCGGCCTATGACCTGGCCGTGCTCTCCCGGGCCATCATTCACGGTGAGCCAGAGTTTTATCATATGTACAGCGAAAAGAGTCTTACCTGGAACGGCATCACCCAGCAAAACCGTAACGGCCTGCTGTGGGATAAAACCATGAACGTGGACGGCCTGAAAACGGGGCATACCTCAGGAGCAGGCTTTAACCTTATTGCCTCCGCGGTGGACGGTCAGCGTCGTTTGATTGCGGTGGTGATGGGCGCGGACAGCCCGAAAGGGCGCGAGGACCAGGCGCGTAAGCTCCTGCACTGGGGACAACAGAACTTCGATACGGTGCAGATCCTGCATAACGGTAAAAAAGTCGGAACAGAGCGTATCTGGTACGGCGATAAAGAACAGGTGAAACTGGGCACCGACCAGGACTTCTGGCTGGCCCTGCCGAAAGCGGAAGTACCGAACATCAAAGCCAAATACGTGCTGGATAAAAAAGAGCTGGAAGCACCGATTGCCGCGCATCAGCGGGTCGGGGAGATCCAGCTCTATGACCGCGACAAGGTCGTGGCGCACTGGCCTCTGGTCACTCTGGAAGCCGTTGATAAGGGAGGCGTATTCTCACGCCTGAGCGATTATCTTCACCACACGCTTTAACCGCTGATGGGCAGACTGGCAGGGTTGCGAGTCTGCTCACATAATAAACACTCCTCGTTTGCCGATAATAGAAATCCTGCTTTATAGTGTATAAATATACAGTGCTAATCGGAGGCAGCATGGACTACAGCATCAAGCAGCAACAGAAACGTAAGATTGCGGGTTTTCATCTTGTTGGGCCGTGGGAAAAAACGGTCAAGCAGGGCTTTGAACAGCTGGTCATGTGGGTAGACGGGCGTCACATTGAGCCGCTGGAGTGGGTGGCGGTCTATTACGATAACCCCGATGAGGTTCCGGCAGAAAAACTGCGCTGCGATACGGCCGTTACCGTACCGGATGATTTCGTCATCCCGGAAAACAGCGAAGGGGTGATGATGACGGAAATCGCGGCCGGTGATTATGCCGTGGCGACGGCGCGCGTGGAAAACTACGACTTTGCAACTCCGTGGTATCAGTTCTTTAATTCCCTGCTGCAGGATAATAAATATCAGATGGCGCTTAAGCCCTGCTTTGAGCGCTATCTCAATGATGGCAACGCGGACGGCTACTGGGATATTGAAATGTTTATCGCGGTAGAGCACAAAACGGTTTAAGCCTGCTCAATGAAGGGTTTTTCAGCCGGGAGCGATCCGCCCGGCTGAAAACACAGTACAATTGTGATTTGCCGTGTTGCTGGAGAGCGGGTGTGCGTCCCGACAAATCATTAACCCCTTTTGAAATTCGCTTATATAAACATTACCGCGTGGTGCACGGGTGTCGCATCGCGCTGGCGTTCGTGTTGACCTTTGTACTGGTCAGGTTGCTGGATATACCGGAAGGAACGTGGCCGCTGATCACGCTGGTGGTGGTGATGGGGCCAATCTCATTTTGGGGAAACGTTGTCCCGCGCGCCTTCGAGCGAATAGGTGGTACCGTGCTTGGCTCTGCCCTGGGGCTGATTGCCCTGAAGCTTGAGCTCATCTCATTTCCAGTGATGCTGGCATGGTGCGGTGCCGCCATGTTCCTGTGCGGCTGGCTGGCGCTGGGCAAACGTCCTTATCAGGCGCTGCTGATTGGTATCACTCTCGCGGTCGTGGTCGGCGCGCCAGCAGGGGATATGACCACGGCGATGTGGCGAAGCGGGGATGTTATTCTGGGCTCGCTGCTCGCCATGCTGTTTACCGGCATCTGGCCGCAGCGGGCTTTTCTGCACTGGCGTATCCAGATGGCTAACTACGTCACGGCGTTTAACCGCGTCTACCAGGCGGGGTTTTCACCGAATCTGGTTGAGCGTCCCCGGCTGGAAAAGCATCTGCAAACCATCCTCAACGACGTGGTCAAAATGCGCGGCCTGATAGTACCAGCCAGTAAAGAGACCCATATTCAGAAAGCGATTTTCGAAGCTATCCAGACGGTCAGCCGCAATCTGGTGTGCATGCTTGAACTGCAAATCAACGCGCACTGGGCCACGCGTCCCAGCCATCTGTTGATGCTTAACGCCCAAACCCTCAAAGAGACGCAGATGATGACGCAGCAGACCCTGCTGACCATCGCCCATGCGCTCTATGAAGGCAACCCGCAGCCCGTTCTGGCGAACAGCGAGCGTCTCAATGAAATCGTGGCGGAACTGAAGCAGTTAATCAACGAGCGGCAGGGCGATAACGTGGCGGAAACGCCCATTCACGGCTATGTCTGGCTGAGCCTGGAGCTGGCGCGACAGCTTGAACTGCTATCGCACCTGATTTGTCGGGCGCTGCGCAAATAAAACGCGGATGTGACGCCTGCTGCTTCGATTCAGCAGCAATTGGGGTTATGATAGCTTTAAACGATATAGCCATTGTCATTCGCAGCCGCTGTCAGTAAGGTTATTGTTACAACGGTTGCTTTAACGAATCCGAATCTCACATTATCAGGGGTGTAAAAATGGAAACTATCAAGCCTTCGTTCCAGGATGTTCTGGAATTCGTCCGCCTGTTCCGCCGCAAAAACAAACTGCAGCGTGAAATCCAGGACGTTGAGAAGAAGATCCGTGACAACCAGAAACGTGTTCTGCTGCTCGACAACCTGAGCGACTACATCAAGCCGGGCATGAGCGTTGAAGCTATTCAGGGCATCATCGCCAGCATGAAGAGCGACTATGAAGACCGCGTTGATGATTACATCATCAAAAATGCCGAGCTGTCCAAAGAGCGTCGCGACATCTCCAAAAAGCTGAAAGTGATGGGCGAAATCAAAAACGCCGAAGCTAAAAGCGAATAATCGCAGCGAATTGTGAAAAAGGCTCTCTGGTGACAGGGGGCCTTTTTTATTTGACGATCAACGGTCCGCTGATTTGTAGGTCGGGTCAGGCGCAGCCGCCAGCTGACAATTCTACCCGACGCAGAAAAGCAAAAAGCCTGCTTCAAAAGCAGGCTTTTCAAATTTGGCTCCTCTGACTGGGATCACCTTTGCCAGTAACTGGCTAATAAGGAAGCTAAACTTGAATCTTCATCCTGTCAAGACCACCAAAATGACCACCATTAGTTGTGGGTTAAATAAATCTGTTTATAGGCATTCAATGTTCCCTAATTGTGGCGCTGGGAAGCCTACTTGTGCGGTCGTACCTGCTATAAAAATAGTACTGACTGAGGCCAATAAGACTTGTTAGCAAAAAGCGGTTTGTTCGCTTTTTGCTGTGAGTTCAACGGGTCGATGCAACGCTATCCTTAATCAAGGGGGACGTTGCCATGAAACGAAGAACGCGGATTTACTAAACGTCGGAACAGAAAGCGATTATCCAAGACAGATACAAACAAGGTGATTCCGTGCATGATATCGCCAGAATGTTCGACAGATATCATTCTTCTATTATGCCCACTATCCACCAGACTGGTGGATACCGTCCCCCTGTCGGAAAGCGGCACCCGTTAGCGCTTTCACTTGATGAAAGAGAGGAAATATCCAGAGCGCTTGTAGCAAAAATCAGCATCAGAGCGATCGCAAACAAACTATCGAGAGCTCCCTCAACGATTAGCCGCGAGATTAAGAGGCACGGTGGTGCAAAACAATATCGTGCATCAAAAGCGGATGCTGCTGCGTGGGAAAATGCTCTGAGACCAAAACCTTGCAAGCTAATTGAAAGACCTACACTTTGTAAAATCATCGCAGAGAAGATGCATCAGGACTGGTCGCCGGAACAAATCGCCGGTTGGCTGAAACGCTGTTATCCGGATAATCAGGAAATGCATGTGTTACATGAAACGATATATAAAACGCTTTTCATACAAACTCGGGGGGCATTAAAAAAAGAACTGCAGCAATGCCTCCGAAGCGGAAGAGCCGTGCGTAGATCCAGAACGTCATCGCTTAAAGGGAAAGGATTAGGATCAATCTCGAATGCGGTACAGATAAGCGAGAGGCCACCTGAAGCCGCAGACAGAGCCATACCGGGTCACTGGGAAGGTGACCTGATCCAGGGCTCGAAAAACTCCTGTATCGTCACCCTCGTAGAACGCCATTCCCGCTTTGTTATGTTGGCCAAAATCAGGGACAACAAGACCATAACCGTTATATCTGCACTCATCAGGCAAGCCCGGGGATTACCTGTTGAGCTTTATAAAACATTAACCTGGGATCGAGGAGCTGAAATGACCAGCCACACCCGATTTACTGTAGCTACAGACATCCAGATTTACTTCTGTGATCCTCAATCTCCCTGGCAGGTGGCTCAAATGAAAATACGAATAGGTTGCTCAGACAATATTTTCCAAAGAGAACTGACTTATCGATTCACAGCCAGCAGAGACTAAACAGCGTTGCCAGACAGCTCAACGAAAGACCGAGAAAAACGCTAGACTATGAATCACCCGCAGAACGGTTCAATCAGTGTGTTGCATCCATCAGTTGAACTCACAGCTCATAGAGGATTTGACCTGCCCCCGGTATTAGATACAACCGTCAGTCCATAATGTCGGTTTGTTGAACCGCTCCCCGTATGTGATCCATTCATAATCAGGAATAACTGGCTTCATTCTGGCTGCATATTCTGGCAACCGGCAGATTTTACGGCAAATTCGGAGGGGGTCATCCAGCCCAGCGCAGAATGGGGACGACTTTGGTTATAGTGTATGCGCCAGGCTTCGATTTTGCACCGCGCATCCTCCAGGGACATGAACCAGCTCTCGTTCAGACATTCCTGTCGCAGCCTGCCGTTGAAGGACTCTACCGTCGCATTGTCCGTCGGCGTTCTGGGGCGTGAGAAGTCGATACGGATACCCCGTTCATACACCCAGCTGTCCAGCATTTTCCCCGCAAATTCAGAGCCGTTGTCGGTTTTCAGCATCTGAGGTAACGGACGCCTGAGCTCTATGCTGTTCAGCATTTCCGCCACTTCTGTTGAACGCAGATTCTGCACCACGCAGATCCCCAGGCATTCGCGGGTGTACAGGTCTATAACCGTCAGCAGGCGTAGTCGCCTTCCGTCAAACAACGCATCAGAGACAAAATCCATGCCCCAGACGTGATTCGGATACAGCCCCTGAGGCTGCGGCTGTCGCCGCTGTGCGGATTTATTACGGCGTGGACGCTTGGGGCGCAGCGACAGGCCCTGTTCACTGTACAGGCGGCAAATGCGTTTGTGGTTATCACGCCAGCTTTCCCGCCTGAGCATCACGTGTACCCTGCGGTAGCCATGGTGAACCCTGGTTTAGGTAATCTCCCTGATGCGCAGGCGCAGCGCACTGTCGTCTGCCGCAACGGAATGGTACCGGAACGAGCTGCGGCTGAGCCATAGCGCAAAACAGATTTGTCTTTCGCTGGCACCGTATCGGGCCTGTAAATCCCTGATCCATTCGCGCAGGCGTGCCAGCGTCAGTTCTTTTTTGCCAGCACGTCCTGCAGCATAGCCTTGTCGAGGCTGAGATCGGCCACCAGTTTCTTCAGACGCAGGTTTTCCTCTTCCAGCTGGCGCATGTGCTTTAGTTCTGAGGGTGAAATGCCACCGTATTTCTTACACCAGGTGTAAAACGTGGCGTCGGAGATGCCCAGCTTGCGGCAGACGTCCGGTACGGACATCCCCAGCTCGGCCTGCTACAGGGCAAAGACAATCTGCTCTTCGGTAAATCGTGACTTTTTCATCGGCACCACCTCCGTTCAGGGGAGTGTTTATCATGCCGGAATTCTGTTTCTGAATGGAGCAGGATTTTGGGTCAGTGTCACCCCAGCAGTTGCAGCGCGTCGGTTTACTCGTTCAGCGCGTAGCGTGCGATGGTGCCATCACTGGCTTCTAATATGTAGACAAAAGTTTGCGCCAGCAGTGGCGCGCTGGCGGCAATCGATGCCATGAGCGCCACCGCACGTAATATTCTCTTCATTTCGCTTCCTTAGCGAACCATTGACGGACGTTTGGCATCATAGCGCCAGTTATCAATTAAAAATTGCATCCCCAGCGCATCGTTTCGGTTCTTATCCGGCAGCGCGTTGTAAAGCGCATGCGCCTCCTCGACGCGTTCCATATTCAATTCGATGCCAAAACCCGGGCCTGGCGGTAATTCCAGATAGCCATCGCGGATCTGCGGCGGTTGATGCGTCAGTTGCTGGCCATCCTGCCAAATCCAGTGAGTATCAAAGGCGGTCTGACGATCGCCAGGCGCCGCTGCGCCCAGGTGCGCCACCATTGCCAGTGAGATATCAAAATGATTATTGGAGTGGCAGCCGGTGGTCAGCCCCCATTCGTTGCACAATTGCGCTATCACGTTGGCATTGCGCATCGTCCAGAAGTGCGGATCGGCAAGCGGAATGTCGATGGCGTTAAGTTGCAGCGCATGATGTAATTGGCGCCAGTCGTTAGCAATCATATTGGTCGCGACCGCCACGCCCGTGGCGCGACGGAATTCGGCAAGCGTTTCCCGCCCTGAATACCCTTGCTCAGCACCACAGGGATCTTCCAGATAGGGCACCTTTCCTGCCAACTGTTTACCAAAGCGAATCGCCTCATCCAGCGACCAGCTGGCATTGGGGTCGACAGTGACGCGCGCGCCGGGAAACCGCGCCAGTAGCGCTTCAACCGTTTCCACTTCCGCTTCGCCTGCCAGCACGCCGCCTTTTAGCTTGAAGTCACGAAAGCCGTACTGCTCCACTGCCGCTTCCGCCAGCCGTTGAACGCCAGCGCTGTCCATTGCCGCCTCATGACGCAGACGGAACCAGCCATCCGCCGCGTTATCGCCCGAGCGGTACTGCATTGTGGTGCGCTTGCGATCGGCGATATAGAACAGATAACCCAGCACCGGAATACGCTCACGCTGTTTGCCGCTGGCAAGCAGATCGGCGACCGGCAGGTTAAACAGCTTGCCTTGCAGGTCTAGTAGCGCGGCCTCAATCGCCGCCGCAGCGTTATAAAACTTCTCCGGATTCATCTGCGGAATGTGGATGTCGTTGGTGTGTGAAGTGTGCTTCTGACGCGCCTCACTGTTGAAAAGCTGGCTCAGCGTGGCATTCAGGCGCAGCAGCGAGCTGCCTACAATCAGCGGGCGAAACTGCTCCAGCAACTGCAACGTCGAGGCATGACAGGGCGTTTCGCCCACCCCGGTATGCCCGGCAGAATCGGTGAGGATCACGATAATGCGCGTGAAGAAGCAGTTATGGGCACCGCCGATATTCAAAAGCATGCTGTCATAACCAGCAACTGGGACGATGCGCATGGTATTAATGACTGGACTGTCTGACATGAAGTCTCTCCTTGTGACCTAAAGCGGGGGGAACAGGTTTGGTGCGCAGCAACAGCCACAGGCCGGTCACCACGGACACGCTGGTCAGCGCGTAGAGGCCGCCGGTGGTGCTGCCGGTGTGCATCTCCAGATAGCCAAACACCGTGGGTGCGAAGAATCCGCCAAGGTTGCCGACAGAGTTGATCATCGCAATGCCCGGTGCCGCTATCGAGACGGGCAGTTCGCTTTGCGGCATCGGCCAGAAGAACGCGGCACTGACTTTGGAACCGATGCAAGCCACAATCATCGCCACAAAGCCAAACCACGGCGTGCCAAGCGTGGCCATAAAGGTGCCGCATGCGGCGATCAGCATGGCGATGCCCAGCCCTTTCTCCAGCTTATCGCGATAACGGTCGGTGGCTTTGCCCAGCAGAAACAGCGCAACAATGGCGAAGAGCCACGGGATGGCGGTCAGCAGTCCGGATTCGAAACTGTTGAACCCCTGAATACGCTGGATAATTTGCGGCAACCAGAACACCAGCGTGTAACCGGTCATGGTCATGGTGAAGAAGATCAGGCAGTAGAATATAAGGCTGCGATCGGTGATCAATCCCCAGCGTCCCTGTGTGACGGCACGCTCGTCACGCGTCGCGTCTTCAATTGCCAGTTGCTGCGCGAGCGCCTGTTTTTCCGCGTCGCTGAGCCATTTCGCCCCTTCTGGCTTCGATACCAGTACAAACGCCGCCAGCAGGCCGATCACTATCGATCCGCCGCCTTCCAGAAACATGACCCATTTCCAACCCGCAAGTCCGCCGACATCGTGCATCATCAGGATTGCGCCGGTGAGCGGGCCAGAGAATAGAAACGCGCTTGCGGTTGCACTCAATACCATTGCGGTTGCGCGGCCTCGCCAGGCATTGGGCACCCACTGACGAAAATAGAACAGCACGCCAGGGAAGAAGCCCGCCTCCGCCACGCCAAGCAGGAAACGCAGCATATAAAAATGCATTGGCGTGCTGACGAAACCGGTAAGTACCACCACCGTTCCCCAGGTGATCATAATGCGCGTGAGCCACACCCTTGCGCCGAACTTCTTCAGCATCATATTGCTGGGCACTTCAAACAACGCATAGCCGATAAAGAACAGTCCTGCGCCTAAGCCGAAGGCCGCCGCGCTGATTCCGGCATCGGTTTGCAGCTGGGCTTTGACGAAGCCAATGTTGGCGCGATCAATCTGGTTAATAATAAGCATCAGCGCCAGCATCGGGATAATGCGGCGGAAGAATTTGCCAATCGCAGAAGCGATATGCGCCTCATGATCGGCTGATAATTCATGGCGTTGTTGTGTCATGCGTCACCTTCAGTGAGAGAAAAACACCGCTATAGTTATACGCAGCAGGGTTGGTGAGTAGTTATGTATTTTTGCCCTGGAAGGGTTAGGCAAATGCCATACAGTTATAAAATTTCATAAGGTTATGTAAATTCACGTCGAAGAGTTTCGTGCGGGTTTGTGCGCTGGCTCACTCAGGAGGTGATGTCCGCTTCACGCGCTGAGACATTCGACAAGCTTTTTATGGCTTCAGTAAGGGCGAGTTTCGCGCTTGGAGAGCCAGCAAATACTTTGCTTCGTCGTAACAGGTTCTGTTTTTCCAGCAGCTATAAATTATCCGGATCTATTTGAACGCCAGAGCTCGGATAGCGGATTGATGCGATTTTCCTTTTTCTCGCTGGCCCAGTACGATGAGTTAACCGTCTTCGCAGTCCATTCCACGAATGTCTGTCGGACGAACTTCGCACACTGCCAACGCCAGCGTAGTTTTGAATTTCTTCGGCGCTGTTGAAGCGGTCGCGGTTATCATCCAGTGCGGCAAGCATGCGCGGTCCCATAACTGAACAGTTGGCAACACAAAGCCTCGGAGCTTGGGAGTACAAAGAGAATGTCAACAGGTTGTGCAGGCAGTGTAATGTAATGCCAAAACAGGTCAGACCGTGGTTCACCAAACCTGATAAGACTTCCGAACGTTGAGTTCGCTGAGGTAATTGTGAGATGTGGGCCAGCGGATTTCATTAAGGCCCGCGGCAGAACAATTGCTGCATTAAGGCCGGCAATCGTCCTGTCCGTCATCAAGTACAATGCCTGGCAAACAACGGGAGGCGAGTCTTAAAGCTACGTTTAAGCCTAGTCAAAGTGAAATCATGGGGACTGTTCTTACTGAGCCAGAGCGATGCTAACTGAAGAACGCGCTAAACTGATACTGGCGCTGAGCGTATCGCTGCAGGCTTTATCAACAACTCCAGACGAAGGTGATTATAAAGGTAACGATGTCTTTGACAACGTGCGCGCGTTGGTTGATGCAGCAGGATTCAGATGAGTAACGGATGCAGCCGCTCTGTCAGTCGGCATAAGGCGCGCGGTTAATATATGCACGTCACAAAGCTCTGTTCAGGCTTTATAAGGCTGTATGTAAATTCTCGTTAATCAGGGAATATACTTATGTTTACCGGATATGCACCGTACTGCCGTGCTCTCAGTTAAACCGACTGGGCGTTTTACCGAAGCTCTGACGGAATACGTCAATATAGGCGCTGACGTTACTATAACCGCTCAGCGATGCGATTTCACTGACTGGCAATCCCTCTGACACCCAGCGCAGTGAAGCCACCACCTTTGCCTGCTGGTGCCAATGACTGAAACTCAGCCCGGTCTGCTGACTGAATAGACAGTTGATGCTTCTGATGCTGAGCCCCGCTTCATGGGCAGGCTGTTGCTGATCCATTATGCAGGCCGGCTGGCTCAGCAGCTTGTCTGCAACGCTGCGCGCCCTGCGTTCTGTT
>NZ_JADBQK010000031.1:0-55028 GCF_014895885.1 Enterobacter cloacae complex sp. P17RS | reverse complement strand
GCAGCGTCAGAAGGGGGTTCGTGTATTCCTCAGGGAAGCCAGTGACAAGCTTGTTTTTGGAATCTTTGCCGCACAGGCGGAGTTTGAGCGAGAATTGATTGCCGAGCGAACAACAGCAGGTCAGGCCTCAGAAGGGACCCGAGGGAAGAAGGGGCGGCCTAAAAAATGACGCCAATAAAATCGCTACCGGCAATGGCATTAATAGGACGGCCAGAAACGAAAGTCAGTACATTATGCCACGAACTCAGGGGGTGAAAGTACGCTTAGTTTTCTTGCTCATTAAGTCATTTGTTTTGTGTTGAATGAGAATATAACCTTTAATCAGGTGGCCAAATTTTCTATGCCACTACAATCAGAGCTTCATTGAGGAATTCAGGTGTGTGTAATTTACGGGGCTTTTTGCTTATTGATAATGATCTTGTCATGAGTCCCTCTGGTTGAGAGTTTTCTCACTTAGTCCCGTGTCCACTATTGCAGGGTAGGATTAATCGAGGGAAGTGTCCCTCGCTGGATCTGATGCTTACATTGGACGGCGCAGGCTATGGCATCGGCTTGATGACTGCGACCAAGATCCCGGTAAGCCAACGATCGGATGTCGTTATCCGTCACCTGGCAGTCGAATCGGCTTTGACTATTTACTTGCTTCGCTCCGAGAACAACCGCTTGTCTGTTTCACTAGAGTGGCTTATCGATCGTCTGCGCGATGGCTTGGGCGAATAAATTTCCTGCAAACCGGTCTCAAGAATCCGCAGCAGACTGTGTATTCCTTTTCGAGCTTCTCGCTGTTGCCACGGAGGCCGGTGAACGAGCCACGGCTGGGGCGGGAAACCACTGCCACATTCCACAGCCATGAAGTGTCATGCGCGGTCGGAGTAACGTGCGGTACCCCGATAAAACAGATCATTCTATCCATCCACGGCACTCGAAGATGCCGTTGCTCTCGATCAACTGAGCCGGAGGTTGCGTTCAGCTATGTAGCGCCTCGGTGAAGTGCCGAGTGATTTGCGGAACATAGTCACAAAGTTACCGGCACTTTCTTAACCCAGACTATCGGCGACCTGTCGAACCGACATTCCAGTACTCAACCATTTCACCGCAAGAATGACTTGGATCTGCTGGCGCCAGCGTTCGAAGCTCATACCGGTTTCCTGAATAAGCAACCGTGCGAGAGTGCGTTCACTCAGGCCGACACGAATAGCCCAAGTGCGGACGGTCCCGCGGTGTATTGGGGCTTCCATGAGATCTTCTGCAGTCGCACATCGGGCGGCATTGGCAGGCGAAGATTCCCCCTTGGTACCACCTAAATTTCACCTAAAAGTAAACTAATCAGATGTGTTTCTGCCCTCTGGATAGAACATAGAGAAACTTGCGGAGCGGATCACTAGCTCACGTAACAATGGTGTCGCAGATATCGTGCAGAACTTCGACGGAAGACTCGAAGCAGCGCTTGAGTTGATGTAGGCGATTTAGCATTCGATTATACCTGCGGCCAAGATCTTGTGAAAGAAGCCTCCCGGCACATTGATCTCTGGTGCTAGCCGCGTCTCCCGGTCGGTCTTTATAAACCTTCATTATATGGCAGCAATGAAGCGCTTCGAAGCGTCGGTTTAGAGCAAACCAGATGCCTTATGGCACTAAGTGCCTTATTGTCACTTGGTGCCAGATATGACAGAATACTCTCATGGCAAATAAAAATCCCGGCCTTCGCGAAAGGCACAAAGAGAGCACCCGGAGGGAGCTATCCAACCTCGGGCTTGAGTTGTTTCTGAAACAGGGCTTTACCCACACGACCATCGAACACATCGTCGAGCCGCTTGGTGTGGCTAGGCGTACGTTCTTTCGCTACTTCAAGACTAAAGAAGATCTGATCTTCCTGTGGCACGACGAGAAGACGCATGAGCTGGTCGATGAATTGCGGGGGCGTCCCGACCACGAGGGGCCACTGGATGCGGTCAGAGAGACGCTGGCCACGACGCTCCTGCGGTATGACGCCAATCCTGACATGGCTTTTGCACTGGTGCGCCTGCTGAAGGAAACGCCGGCTCTGCTCGCCAAGGGATGCGAAAAGCGGATGGATCGGGAGGTGTCGCTCGCTGCCGCACTCGTGGAACGAGAAAGCGAGACCGGGCTGAGCATGCTCAAAGCGCGCATCATCGTGGGCGCGGTGACGTCCGCATGGACGGCTGCCCTTGACGAGTGGTATGCGGATGGCGGCAGGCAGAACCTGCGCTCCATCGTGGCCAGGGCGTTTTCATTGGTGGGCGAACTGTGATGGCAGCTATGCACGTCTTGTCGGGCCATCAGCAACGCTATCGTCCCCGGCTCATGACGAGCGTGCTGGTCGCTGCGCCTGGCCCTGGTCCCAGCCAGACCAGATGCGCTCAATGGCCCGGGGTCAACGGCGCGGTGTCGCGAGACAAATCGCAAACCCAGACAGGTGGCACAGACACGATCAGCACCACTTCGGGGTTCTCTGGCGCCAGGTTCTTGTGAGAGCCAGACCTGTGGGGAGATGCCCCTGCGACAGAAGAAGTGGCCCGCAGTGAGCCTGATGCGCGCAACGCCAATGACGTGAGTTCCCTGACGGCTATGTTCCCCGCGTGGCTGGATGCGGATACCTCTCTCCAGACCGCCGATGCGTCTGCAGTTGCGCGCACGCGAACGAAGTCCGGTATAAGGCGGATGTAATCACCTTATTCGGGCAGGAAGGCCCGGGTTGACAGCTCAGGGGCGCGCAGGAAAGCGCCATCGCCGCTGCTTACGATCGCACCCATCCCGGGTCTCCTTGTGCGCGCCGCAGGGAACCCGCCGTTATGGGCCGCAGTACCGCAGCCCACAACGACTGAGCAAATGGACGACGCTCCGTCTGCCACCCCTGTATCGCCCGTAAGGAAAATTATCGCCATGAGTCAGGAACAAGAACACCGTAACCAGCCCACCCGGGGACACCTCCGGCGGCACCGGATCGCGTATTTCGTGGGGGGAGTGGCCCTCGTTGTGACGGCGCTGGCGATAGTCGTCGGCAGGGGCGATACGACGCTGGAGGAAGCGACTGCCGCGGCGACGCCGGCGCTGACCGTCACATGCACCATCCCCCGGGAAGTCTCGTGGCCCATAGAGATCAGGGCTTCGGGTGCGATTGCCGCATGGGAAGAAGCCAGCATCGGTGCTCAGATTGGTGGTTATCAGCTCATCGATGTTCGCGTCAATGTCGGCGATATCGTCAGGAAGGGACAGATTATCGCTCGTTTTGACCCGGATCTGTTGCTGGCGGAACGCGCGGAACTGAAAGCGAATGCCGATCAGGCTGCCGCCAACCGGCAGCGCGCGCTCGCGTTGCAAAGCAGCCGCGCGATGAGTGAACAGGACGTGCTCCAGCTGGTGACTCAATCCAGGACCGCGGATGCGCTGCTCGCTGCCAATCAGTTGCGGCTGCGTTACACCGACGTCACTGCGCCGGACGATGGTGTCATCAGCCACAGGACTGCAACGCTCGGCAGCGTCGTTACGGTGGGCCAGGAACTGTTTCGCATGATTCGCCGGGGGCGCCTGGAGTGGCGTGGCGAACTGACCGCCGAGCAACTCGCTCAGGTCGAGATCGGGCAGCAGGTAACATTAGACCTTCCCGACGGCAAGACAGCGAAGGCGACGGTTCGCCAGACCTCGCCGATTCTGGATAGCACCTCTCGCCTGGCCACTGTTTACGCCGACATCCACCCTGGAAGCACGGCACGGGCTGGTATGTACGCCAACGGCAGGCTCGGACTCGGGACAGAGCCGGCGCTGGTCGTGCCCGCCGAGAGCGTTGTCATCCGCGATGGGCGCAGCCACGTCCTGGTGCTGGCCGACACCAGTGCCACGTCCCGCGTGTCGCTGCGAAGCGTCAGCGTCGGCCGGCGTAATGGCCGTGAGGTCGAGGTCACCGAGGGGCTTGGCAAGGACGAGCGTGTTGTTGTCCGGGGAGCCGGCTTCCTCAAGGATCGCGATCTGGTCCGGGTTTCGCAGGGGCAGCCTGCTGGGGCGGGCAGACCATGAATTTCGCTACCTGGTCCATTCGCAATCCGATCCCCTCGATCCTGCTGTTCGCACTGCTGGCACTCGCAGGGCTATGGGGGTTCCAGAAGCTGCCTACGCAGGATCTTCCAGACCTTGATCTACCAATGGTCACGGTCATGCTGACGCAGCCGGGGGCGGCTCCTGCGCAGCTGGAGACGGAGGTCGCGCGCAAGGTCGAGGATTCACTTGCGACCTTGAGTGGTTTGAACCATCTGCGCACATCGATCACGGATGGTTTGGTTTCAATCCAGGTCGAATTCGTGCTGGAGAAGAACCTGTCGGACGCGCTGATCGAAACCAAGAACGCGGTTGACAGCATCCGGTCTGATCTGCCGGATGATCTTCTGCAACCGACCGTCAGTGCTTCCACGAGCGTAGGTTCGCCCGTTCTGACCTACGCCATATCGTCGTCCCGGCTTAATGAGGAGCAGCTTTCGTGGTTTGTGGATGACACCATTGCCAAGACTATTTTCTCGCTTCCCGGAGTCGGTCGGTTCGAGCGGCTTGGCGGAATCGAACGTGAGGTTCGGATTGAGCTCGATCCGTCGCGCATGTCTGCCCTCGGCATCACGGCGGCGGATGTCTCCCGTGCACTGCGCCAGGTTCAGCAGGAATCTTCCGGCGGCCGTGGTCAGCTTGGCGGCCAGGAGCAGTCGGTTCGCACGATTGCCACGGTTCGCCAGGCATCGGAGCTTGCGGACCTGCGAATCGCGTTGTCCAACGGCAAGAGCTTCAGGTTGGACCAAATCGCGACCATCGTCGATGGTCAGGCCGACCCCACGCAGGCGGCCCTGCTCGATGGCGAGCATGTGGTCGGCTTCAGCGTGTACCGCGCCAGGGGCTTTGACGAGGTACGGCTGGCCGAGGGCGTTCGCGAGGCCCTGGCCGGCCTTCAACAGGCCGACCCGGCGCTCAGCCTGACTGAGATTTCGGGGTCGGTCGGCCAGACGCTTGAGCAGTATGAGGGCTCCATGGCGATGCTGTACGAGGGGGCCATCCTCGCGATGATCGTCGTCTGGCTGTTCCTGCGCGACTGGCGGGCGACGCTGATAGCCTCGACCGCTCTGCCGCTGTCCATCCTTCCGGCATTCGCGGCCATGGCCTGGCTGGGCTTCACGCTCAACACCGTGACGCTGCTGGCGCTGGCGGTGATCGTCGGCATCCTGGTCGATGACGCCATCGTGGAGATCGAGAACATCGAGCGCCACCGGCACAGGGGCAAGTCGGTCCGGGAAGCCGCAGAGGACGCCGTGACCGAAATTGCCCTGGCGGTGATGGCGACCACAATGAGCCTGGTGGTCGTCTTCCTACCGACGGCCATGATGAGTGGTATCGGCGGCCTGGTGTTCAAACAGTTTGGCTGGACCGCCGTGATCGCCGTGCTCGCTTCGCTGCTGGTGGCGCGCCTGCTCACACCCATGATGGCGGCCTACCTGCTCAAGCCCGAGCCGATCCCCGAGAAGGAAGATGGCCGGGTCATGCGCTGGTACATGGCAACGGCGCGCTGGTGCCTGAAGCATCGCAAGACGACCCTGAGCGGAGCGGTCATCTTTCTCGCGGCTTCGCTCGCCCTGGTGCCTTTCATCGAGACGGGCTTTATCCCCGCCTCTGATAGCGGCAGCACGACCCTGAGCATCGAATTGCCGCCAGCCAGCTCGCTGGAGGACACGTTGGCGGTCGCCGGGTCGGCCCGCAAAGCCATCGGCGATGTTGACGGCATCGCCCATGTTTTCGCCACGGTGGGCAAGGCGCAAAGTGCCGGCCCCGGTGGGGCGCAGGCGGGCGAAGTTCGGCGCGCGTCGCTCACGCTCACGCTGGGGCCGCGTAATGATCGCCCTTCGCAGCAGGTCATCGAGAAAGCCGTGCGGGAACGCTTGCTCGATGTTCCCGGGGCGCGCTTTGCCATCGGCGGCGGCGGGCCGGGCGAAAAGCTTACGATCATCCTCGCCAGCGACAATGCCGAGGCACTTAAGGCGAGCGCGGATGCGGTGGAAGCCGAACTGCGCGACGTCAAGGGCCTTACTGGCATTGCCTCGACGGCCAGCCTGGAGCGCCCGGAGATCATCATCCGTCCCGACCCGGAGCGCGCCGCCGAGCGCGGCGTGACGACCGAGGCGATCGGGGACGTAGTGCGGGTGGCAACCAGAGGCGATTTCGACGCTCAGGTGGCGCGCCTGAACCTCGACAACCGCCAGGTCTATATCCGCGCGCGCATTCCCGATGCCGCGCGGCAGGACATCGACACGCTCGGCAACATGCGCGTGCCGGGGCGCGACGGGTCGGTGCCGCTGGCAAGTGTCGCCAGCCTGACTGTGCAAAGTGGCCCCGCGCAGATCGACCGCCATGACCGTCTTCGCAACGTCACCATTTCGGCCGATTTGGGAGGTACCGCGCTCGGGACGGCGCAGGCGGCTGTGGCCAACCTGACTTCGATCAAGTCCCTTCCGTCCAGTGTGAAGGTGATTGAGGCCGGCGACGCGGAGATCGTTGCCGAACTCGGCGGGGGCTTTGCCATGGCGCTCGTGGTCGGTGTTTTGTGCATCTACTGCGTTCTGGTGCTGCTGTTCAGGGATTTCCTTCAGCCCATCACCATCCTCTCTGCCATTCCTCTGTCCATAGGTGGCGCGTTCCTCGCGCTTCTGGTCACGCGCAGCCAGTTGAGTGTGCCTTCGATGATCGGTCTGGTGATGCTTATGGGTATCGTCACCAAGAACTCCATCCTGCTCGTCGAGTACGCGGTTATCGGTATACGCGAGCGCGGATTGCCTGTTCACGAGGCGCTGCTGGATGCGTGCCACAAGCGTGCCCGTCCCATCGTGATGACCACCATCGCGATGATCGCCGGCATGTTGCCTATCGCGCTGGGGTTAGGTGCGGATTCTAGCTTCCGCCGGCCGATGGCCATGGCGGTTATCGGCGGCCTTATCACATCGACTGCCTTGAGCCTGCTGGTCGTGCCAGCCGTGTTCCTGTATGTGGACAGGATCGAGAAATGGCTGGCATCGCTTGGTTTTTTTCGACACACCGTACGCGCTACCGCTGACGAGGTTGAGCGATGACGCAACTAACCTCGTCACGACTCAACAGTCCTGCAATTCACTCGTCACATCGAAACTTGATGCGCAGCGCCTGCACTGACCCGTGCGGGACGACCCAGTGTCGTCCGGACGGTATGGAAATCAGGCAGACGGTGCAGTGCGGCCGTCTGCTGGTGATGGTCCGCGAACTCATCGAGATGGCCCGATGGCGTGGTCCGCGAGCTGCCATTCCCCAGTACAGGGGAGGCATTTTCACGTTTTCCTTAAAAGGGATCAATCATGTCATCTCGTCCTCAATGCGCAGTCCGCCTGCGCCGGCAGCCGTCTTACGCTGCGCTACCGATCCTGGTCGCTGGCATTTTTTCAACACCCGTTGCATGGGCTCAGACCGACGATACGAATAAGTCGGCGAGAGGTCAGGCGATGCCCGAAGCCGGACGCAGTGAACCGACGTGGGGGATTGGCGTTGCCGGTGGCATACAGTACCGCGTCTACCGCGACTTCGACGACCGCGTTCGAGGCTTGCCAATGATTACCTATGAGAACAAATGGATTCAGGTGGCCGGGCCTGTCCTGGACGTCAAGCTTCCGTCGGTCGGGCCGGTGTCATTCAGGCTGCGTGGTCGGTACATCGGGGAAGGCTTCGATTCGGGCGATTCCCCATATTTCGCGGGCATGCGCGATCGAGACTCCAGTTTCTGGCTCGGCGCCGCCGCCATCTGGCGTACCGGCATTGCCAATTTCTCTGCTGAAGTGCTCACGGATGCCATGAGCAACAGCGGGGGGATGCGGACGACGCTGCAGATCGACAGGCGATTTACCGCAGGCACAATCGGGCTGGCCCCGCGGCTGGCGGCCGAGTGGGTGGATGGCGAGTACGTGGACTATTAATACGGCGTAAGGTCAGACGAGGCACGGAGCTGGCGCCCGGCCTACGGCGGTAGTTCCGCGCTCAATACCGAAATCGGGCTTCGCGTGGACTGGCAGCCCGTGTCCAGTCACACCATGTTCCTCGACATGGGCGCCAAGCACATGGGCAGCTCGATCCGCAACAGCCCGCTGGTGGAAAAGAGCACGCAGTATGGCCTTGGTCTCGGCTACCTCTATCGGTTCTGAGAAGCGATTGATGGCATCGCCCGTTGTTGGCGTTTGCCGGGTATCGCATTCGACTCGAAATGAGGGGGATGCAACGTATTGGGAAGGTCTTCTGGAACACCGATTGGTGTGTTCATCGAGCGACTCATGCCATAGGCGTTCATCCTCATCGTCAATGTGGAAGGGGTGGCTATGGCAATTTTCGGCAAATCCAGACGTTTCAGGAATCTTGACGGGAGCGAAGCTCCCGGCACCGTGGTGCCGGCATTTCGGATGCTGGTCGTCGATAGTCTTGCAGGCCGGGGCCGTGGTGTACCGAGAAAGGCTTCGGTGCCGTGTGTGGTGCCCGATCTCGTCGCGATCGCCACTCCACCGGGCACGGGTGAAGGCGCGCGCCTGACCTGGATCGGGCATGCGAGCTGGCTGGTGCAGATCGAAGGGAAGTCGTTCCTCGTCGATCCGGTCTTCGGTGAGCTTGCCCTGGGGCCAGGGGGGCGGAATGTTCCGGCTGGCCTGCGCCCCGAGGATCTGCCATCCATCGACGCGGTGCTGATCAGTCACAACCACTACGACCATCTCGACCTTCCATCCGTGAAGAGCGTCGATGCGCCGGTGATCGCCGGCCTGGGCATGGCGTCGTTCCTCGCAAAAAAAGGGATTTCCGCAAGCGAGTTGGACTGGTGGCAGTCCATCGACATCGGCCCCGTGAGGGTGACTTTCGTGCCCGCCCAGCACTACAGCCGTCGCGGCTTGACCGACGTAAACGAAACGCTGTGGGGCGGATTCATTCTCGAGGGAGCTTCCGCCTGCATCTACCATTCGGGCGATACGGGCTACTTTGACGGGTTCCGGGAAATCGGCCGCCGTTTCCCGGTGATCGATGCTGCACTTTTGCCCATCGGCGCCTATGAGCCGTCCTGGTTCATGCGCCGCCAGCACATGAACCCCGAGGAGGCTGCCCGGGCCTACAGGGATCTTGGTGCCGGGTGCTTCTTCGCCATGCACTGGGGGACTTTCAAGCTGACCTACGAGCCGCTAGACGAACCGCCGGTTCGCCTGGCAGCAGAGTGGGAGCGCCTTGGACTTCCCGCATCGGAAAAGCGGGTTCTTGCCGTTGGCGAAACCGCGGACGTGTGGCGTTATCCGAATGACTAATCTCATACCCGCCGGGCAGTCAGCGCATTGTCGTACAGACAGAAAATGAGTAAGGCCTTGACGATTTCCGCTGGCAGCCCGGTCCCCACGCTTTCTTGGCGGAAGCCTGGGTGGATCCTGCAAGCCCTGGCGTCCCACGCTAGTCTGGCAATGCGGTATGCACCTGACGTAAATCCACCCGGCCGATTGTCCCCCTGATGCGTCCCAGCCACAGGGTGCCCTGAATTTCGACTGCGCCGCTCGCCAGAGGAAAATCCGCGCAGTCAACCAGCGGCTGCACGCTCATTGTTTGTGGGTCAATGCGTAGCACGCGCGCATTCCCGCACGCAGCACCTTCCTTCCCGGAGAAATACTCAACGATTTCCCGTAGGGTGCCTTGCTGGCCCGCGAGCAAAAGACTACCGTCCGGCGCCCAGTGTACATTGTCGCTGTGGAAACCGGTTTGAATTACATGTTTCTTCGCGGCACCGGCTCTGAACGAAAAGCGGTTAAAGGTCTGGCGGACAGAATCTGCGTAGTAGAGCCATTCTCCGTCAGCCGACGTTTCGATTCCGTTCGGCATCAGGTCGCCTCCGGTATCGACCTTGCTCCATCCGGAACGGGAACTCCAGGCCAGCACCTCACCGATGCTGCGCCCACCCTCGATTTCCTCGAAATTCAGCGCACGACCTCCCTTCTTGGGGATGGGCAGCGTGGTCTGCGTCATCACGAATCCGTCGGGCATTGGTGCGACCCCGTTGCCGGTCACAGAACCCGGTGTAAGCACGCAACCCCGCCAGTGGATGCGGGGCAGAACGTCACGGGTATCGACAGTGAAAATCTCCACGGATTCGCGGACGCCGTGATGCACGACGAGGAGCTGGTGGACACCGTTCGCGCCACGACGAATGGTGAGTCCGTGTGGATTGAAGCGCTCTGGCGGCCGGTCGGGCTGGCCGTGAAAGGTGTGCGCGTCGAAGCGTACCTGCGCCTCCGGAGAGGGATAAAGGGCACGGATTGCATGCGTGGATGTGTTCACCAAATCCAGTCGCCCTTCGCCATCGGGTGCCAACGCTCTCACGCTCACGATCAGCCAATGCGTGCCTGGAATTCCAGTCAGGTCTTCAGAGGCTTCGATTGATCCCACCGGCGCTACCTGCGTTGCACCGTTTGTCAGGTTCTTGGGTGTATCCATTGTCATTCAACCCTCAATGTTTATGGGGAGGTGGTTCAAGAAGGCGAGGTCCACCCTCTCGCGATTGCGGATGCTGTCTATCAATCTACTATCGTCGGACTCCCGATCACATCCTCCGTCGATCACGGGCAGGACGCGCAATACTCCCGGGGTTACTCCTGTGGGTCCACGCAAGCTGCCTGACGAGAATGTGCCCAGGCTCGTGCATCTGTCGCTATCCTCCTGGCTAACGCAGCGACCAGTCGTTGTTGGGCCTGAACCATTTCCGGATAGCCTCCTGGCGCGGGCTCATCCAGATAGCCCCGGCAGACCAGCCGTGGCTTTCCCGCCTCATTCGCGAATCCCAAACTCCAGTCGGCATCAAGCTGAACCCGTTGTCCGGGCCAGGCATCAAACCGACGCAACTGGAGTTTGATTCTGAGTACAGGCCTGGCAGAGGTCTGTGGCAGCCCGGCCACATCCTGGGTGGCCAACTCATGCGTCAGTACTGACGATAAGGCACTACGAATTTCGTCATCCAGCGGGCCAGTCCAGCGCTCGTTATCAAGGACAACGGCACCAGCGGCGCCCTGTCGTACGACCAGTTGTGACTGATCGTTCTGTGACGGGATACCGACCGGCAATACATCAACCATGAAGGGGGCCGGTGGCTTCGTCGTTATTGTTTCCCCGGACGGTGCGAGAAGTGAGTAGTAATGTACTGGCGGAGACGCGCAGGCATTCAGAAAGAAGACCGGCACGAGAAGCCCAGAAAAACGGTAACTTTTCATTGATGCGATTCCTGTTGACTTACTGTGTTGTCTTTTCCTGTGGCAGGAGGCGAGGGAGATTCCGGGCGTCCGCGCAACAGTGATTCAGGATGCCGGCCAAGCATGTCTGTCAGCACCCGTAGTGAGCGAGATACCCGCTGAACTTCCTGTAGCGTCTGGCCCAGGTTTTGCTGTAATGGCGCATCTTCGGCCAGCACACCTTGTGCCGCACCAAAGGCCTGCCGGGCCTGCAGCAGGGTCTGCGTGGTTTGCGGTAACGTCTGGCTGTTGACTTGCTTAAGGGTCTTGTCAAGTTCTGCTAATGTGCTGTCGAGGTTTCGCCCGATTGAGTCGAGGGGCATCTTCTCTATCTTGCCGACGATGCTGGCCACCTGCCCCTGCAACTGATCGAAACTGCCGTTGATTGTGGGAACGCTTAGTGGGCGTGCCGATATGTCTATGGTTCTTTTCGGTGCATCCGGAACAAATTCCAGCGAAACATAGAGCTGTCCGGTCAGCAGATTTCCTGATCTCGCCTGCGCGCGCAGGCCATGTTCGACCAGTTCTCTCAGAAATTGAGCGGCTTGTTGCTCTGTATTTGTACCAGGCAATTTATCCAACAGACGCCCAAGACGTTGTGGATACACCACGATGCCAACGGTTGTGGGGAATCGGAGCGTACTTGGATCGTAGTCGAGGTTTATTGATACCACCCTGCCCAGATCCATCCCCGAGAATTGAACCGGAGCACCTACAGATAAACCGCGTAGTGCCTGGTCGAAGCGTAGCTGGACGAACTGCTCCGGCCCGTCGGGTTCAGCCATGGCGCTGGCTTGATCCGGTGCAAGACTGAACTGGGTATTTTCAGGTGCCTTTTGCGTGTGATCTTTGCCGCGTGCAGAGGCGGCGAAAGCAATTCCTCCCGCCACAATTGTGGCCACGGATTGCGTTTTGAGCTTGAGTCCGTCAGCACCCAGCGAAACATCCATCCCACTGGCATTCCAGAATCGGGTATCGGTAGTGACAAAGCTGTCGTAGGGTTTGTCGATGAAGACCTGCAGGCTGACGTGATTACCATCATCATCAAGCTTGTAGGAGGCTACCCGGCCCACCTGGATACGCCGGAAGTAGACCGGCGAGCCAACATCCAGCGACCCCAGATCTTCGGTATGCAGGACAAATGACTTTCCGGGCATACCACCAATAACCGTTGGCGGCGTTTCAAGGCCAGTAAAGACTTTGCTGGATGCATGTTCCGATCCAGCATCCGCCGCAATATAGGCGCCGGAGAGAAGTGTGTCGATGCCTGATATACCGCCGGTGCCAATACGCGGGCGCACGACCCAGAACCGCGTGTCGCTGCGGGTCAGACTTTCCGCGCTCCTGGCCAACGAGACCGTGGCGGCAACGTGCGAGCCGTCGTCGCTGAGTGTGATTGCCGTTACTGTGCCCACGGTCACGTCCTTGTACTTGACCGGTGTTTTGCCTGCCTCCAGTCCTGCCGCTGTACGGAAAGCTATAGTGATTTCAGGACCAGCTGACAGCCAGGTATGCGCCAGCATTGACAGCCCGACCAGTGCAGCGATGGCTGGTACCAGCCATACCAGGGAAATACGCCAGCGACGGCGGGCCACTGCAGGATTGCCGGGCTGGTGGATATGTTCGGGTTCGTTATTCATTCCGGTTTATCATCCCATATCAGACGGGGGTCGAAGGTCATAGCTGAGAGCATGGTAAGGATCACCACCACGCCAAAGAAGAAGATGCCAACTCGTGGCTCGATATCACTCAGGCCCTGGAACTTGACCAGCGCGGCAACTACAGCCACCACCAGTACGTCGAGCATTGACCAGTAGCCGATCACCTCAACGAGCCGGTAGAGTCTGGCTCGCTCGCGTCTCGCCCAGTTACTGCGTCGTTGTGAAGTTATCAGCAGCAGTGTGAGGACAAGAAACTTGGTGCAGGGAACTGCCACGCTGGCAATGAAAATCACCAGAGCGATGCCATAAGACCCGGATTTCCAGAACTCGATAGCGCCGTTCATGATGGTGCTACCGCTGCCACTGCCGAGTAGGCTGGTATACATAACCGGCAGCACGTTGGCCGGAATGTAGAAAATCAAGCCAGCGATCAACAAGGCCCAGGCCCGCACAATGCTGTCGGGGCGCCGACGATGCAGTGATGCGCCGCAGCGAGGGCAGTGTACGTGCTTCGTTTCGTCGAGCTTGTCCTGGCAAACGAGTCTACAGATATGGCAGCCGATGACACCCAGGTGGCACGCGCGGGGAGGCAGATTCATGTGCGGCCCGCCTGCCGTTGCTGGTTGTATTCGGTCAGCTCCCACAGCCAGTGGATATCGCGGCTCGCGATCAGCGTAATCAGCAGCACTAACACGGCCGTGGCCCAGATCCCCGGTCCGGGTGCTACCTGGAGGAAACTTGACAGTTTGATGACCGCCACCAGAATGCCGAGCAGACCGACCTCAATCATGCTCCAGGGGCGCAACGCGACCAGCATCCGCATCGCCTGCGCGAAGCCTGGCGCACGCCGACCAGTGCGGGCAAAAGCCAGCACCCAGGCCAGCAGAGTGATCTGTAGAAGTGGTGCCACGATGATTGATATTGCAGTTGGTACTGCAATGGGAGCGCCAGGTCCGTAGGCGAGCGCCGCCGTCGACTGCCAGAGCGTGGTCTCGTTGTGCAACCCCTGCATACTGATGCGAACGACCGGGCAGACGTTGGCGATCACGAACACGATTGCTGCGGCGACGGTCAGCGCCAGCCAACGATCGACATCCAGACGGTTGGCGCGATAGAGGATGGCAGTACATTGCTCGCAGCGTGCAACCTCGCCCGGGGCCAGCGCGATGCGCCGGTACACCCTGTCGCAGTGCTCGCAGACAACGAGGTCTGGAAACACGATGAGTTTAGCGGAGAGACTCAGTTTCTTTGCCATGGTTTTATGCCCTGTTGTTTAGTGACCGCCGCTCATGTCGATGGGTCCCTTTGGTTTTGGAGAGAACCAGATTAATGCGGCGGCGAAGGCGAAGCAGAAAGCAATCGCAGCGAACATGTTGAGTGTTGCGAGCATGACGCTCTGGCCCTCAACGATGCTGCTCAGCGTAGATGTGGCAACCTCTCTCGACATTCCACTGGCCATCATGCTGTCGAGGGTGGTTTGTCCCTGAGTCATCGCGCTTGCCAGTTCAGTCTGGTTCTCACGTGTCGCGTTGGCCCACCCGGTCTGAACTATTGAAGTCGCAAACGCGCCGGCGAGCGTTCGCATGAAATTTGAGATCCCGGCCGCGTCGGCCTGTTCTGCTGTTGTGACGCTCGCCATACACAGACCGGTTACAGGGATGAAAAACATCATCAGGAATGGGCCCGTCAGCAGCATCGGCCAGGCCATCTGAATGAAGGTAATATCCGGCGTGAATCCCACCCGCCACGCAGATATGCCACCAAGTCCCAGCAATCCGACCGATACAATCAGCCGTGGATCGAGCCTTGCCGCTACCTGACCGATGATGGGGGAACTAATTACTGCGAGAATCCCCATGATCCCGGTGGCATATCCTGCCCACGTGGCGGTGTAGCCCATGTTCTGCTGCAGCCAGAGCGGGATCAGAACAATACTGGCGAAGAACGCACCAAACGCAACCGAGTAGGTAATGGAAGCCGCAACGAAGCCGCGATGGCGAAACACGTGCAGATTAACGATGGGATTCTTTTCGGTCAGTTCCCACATCAGGAAGGCGACAAAGCCGATTACTGCAATCACTGCAAGCACGCGGATTTCTGTTGCAGCGAACCAGTCATGGTTGCGGCCTTCATCAAGCATGATTTGGAGCGCACCGACCCACACAATAAGCAGGCCAAGACCCACTACATCAATCGGAGACCGGGTGACCGTTTCCTGCTGGCCTCGCATCAGGTACAGAAGTCCTAGGCCACCGGCGGCAGCAATTGGCACATTGATGAAGAATATCCACTCCCACCCGACGTTATCGGAGATCGTGCCGCCAAGAATGGGACCGGCGATCGGTGCGACTGTGGTTGTCATCGCCCATATGATTGTCGCGATTGTCGCCTTCTCAGGTGGGAAGATACGCAGCAGAAGGGTCTGCGAAAGGGGAATGATCGTGCCACCGGCCAAACCCAGGAATATGCGCCCGGCGACGAGCATGCCAAGCGTGCCCGACAGGCCACACACTAGCGAGAGCACGCCGAAGGCCAGATAAGAGGTAATGAACACACGATAACCACCGAAGCGGCGCATGAGCCACCCGGTAAGCGGCACAGTGATCGCTTCGGCCACTGCGTAGGAGGTGATAACCCAGCTTGCCTGGCTGGACGAGACCCCTAACCCGCCGGCGATATGGGGGATCGAGACGTTGGCGATAGTGGTATCCAGCACGACCAAAAAATTGCCCAGCCCGATCAGGATAGCGGCGAGGATGAGTTTCCCGCCCCTTAATGACCGGGCGGCTGGATTTTCATGCTGAGAGATGGAATCAACCATTATCGTCTGGTTCCTCACAATCAGTTGGAGACGTCGATATCGGCGGTCATAGACAGACCGACACGAAGAGGATGCTCTGCAAGCTGTTGGGGATCGAGTGCAATCCTTACTGGCAGGCGCTGGACGACCTTGATCCAGTTGCCGGTTGCGTTTTGCGCCGGCACTACAGAAAAGGCCGAGCCGGTACCGCCGGAGAAACCGACGACTTTGCCGTCATACTTAACGCTATTACCGTAGAGGTCTGAGGTGAGCTTAACCGACTGGCCTGGCTTAACCTTCCTGAGTTGACCCTCCTTGAAGTTGGCGTCCACATAGCTGGCGTGGATCGGGACCACGACCATCAGCATTGCGCCAGGCTGCACACGCTGACCAACCTGCACCTGGCGACGGGAGATGATCCCATCAACGGGTGCACGAAGAATGGTGCGTTCGAGGTCGACCTGAGCCTGCTCCCGTGCAGCACGTGCTGCCAGCACCTCGGGATTGGTGTCAGGTGTACTCTTGTCTATAAGTGCCCGGTTGGCGTCACGGCTCCCGATGGCAGTGGCACGATTGGCCGCGGCCTGCGTACGGGCTGCTTCAGCAACTCTCAGACTGGCGAGCGCAGTGCTGTAGGCATTGCGCGCTGTGGTCAACTCTTCGCCTGAGACGGAGCCCGACTCAGCCAGGGCGTTGCGGCGGTCAAGATCGATTTTCGCTCTGGCAAGATCAGCCTGTGCAGAAGAGACCTGCGCCTGGGCGCGCACTTCGTCGGCAGCCCGTGCCGCTATTTGCGCGTCAAGACCGCCATCCGTGGCGATAAGACCGCGCACGCGGCGTTCAGTCAACGCCAGCTCAGCTTCGGCGCGCTTTAGCGCTATCCTGGCATCCGTATCGTCCAGTCGAACGAGAACATCCCCCTGTTTCACGTGCAGCGCATCATCCACCAGGACTTCGCGCACAGGCCCCCCAATCAGAGGGGTCACCTGAGCGATATTAGCCCCGACGTAGGCATTGTCGGTTTCAGCATGGCGGGATGCGACGAAAAGATCATATGCGTAATAGCCACCCCCGAGCGTAGCGACGCTCGCCAGCAGGGCCAGAAATAGCCGCTTTCGCCTGGCGTTTTGCGCTCTGCTATCCGCAGCAGTATTGTTGGCAACGGGAACATCTTGTTCAATGGTATTGGTGGATTCAGACATGGCTCGGATTTCCTTTATGCGCGATAGCCGCCACCGAGCGCACGGATGAGGGCGATCTTGAGGACAAGGGCGCGGCTTTTCAGAGACGCGACCGTGCGGCGGGTGCTGATGAGGGCGTCTTCGGCAGCCAGCACATCAAGATAGGTCGCAAGGCCGCCGCGATAACGATTGCTGGCAACGAACCATGCGGCACTGGCAGAGCGCTCTGCTTCCTGTGCGTGTTCAAGCCGCAGGTCCAGCGCGCGTGTGCTTGTGGCTGCATCAGCCACATCTCGCAGCGCCTGCGTTAATGCGCCGTCATATTGGGCGACGGCCACCCGGTAATCGGCTTCGGCGGCACGGTACTGTCCGCGCAAACGCGCGCCGTCGAAGATCGGCAAGCTGATGGCCGGGCCGACTGTTCCAAAATCGGACCCTGACTCAAACACATTTCCGATGCCGAGAGCCTGCAGGCCAATCAGACCTGTCAGATTGACGTTTGGATAGAAGGCCGCCCTGGCTTCCTTGATCTGGCTCGCAGCAGCTTCTGCCCGGAGCCGTGCGGCAATGATGTCAGGGCGTCGTCCGATTAATTCGGCCGGTAGATTGGCTGGCAGGCCGAAGCTGCCAGTAATGGTCGCGCCCGGACGCGCTATAGTCAGTCCGCGATCAGGGCCAGCCCCAATCAGTGCTGCAATCCGGTGACGAGTGAGGGAGAGGGATTCATTCTGTTCAGCCAGATCGCCCTGAGCTGTGGCGAGTGCTGAACGGGCGCGCTCAACCGCACCTTTATTTTCCAGCCCTTGCTTATTACGACCCTCTATCAGTTCCAGTGTGCGCTTACGCACTTTAATAGCATGTTCGGCGGCATCATGTTCGGCGTAATCTCCGGCCAGATCTCCGTAGGCGCTGGCGATGCCTGCTGACACAGCCAGACGAGTGGCCGCAGCTTCGGCACCTGTTGCTTCGGCTTGTGAACGCGCTGCTGCTAATGCCGCCCGGTTGCGGCCCCAGAAGTCGAGCTCCCAGGTAAGATTGAGGGTTGTCTGACCATAATCACGCCAGCCCTCGGGCAGCCCACTTGCCGGGGAAAGATAGTTGTAGCTTTGCTTGGTCGATCCGACCTCACCATTTGCTGTGATGGCGGGAAGCAACCTGCTCCGGGTCTCCTGAACCAGTGCTTCGGCACGGGCAAAACGTGCTGAAGCCACGCGCAAATCGGTCGCTCCCTTCAACCCCTCGGTGATCAGTGCATTGAGCTGGGCGTCGCCAAATTCTTCCCACCAGCGATCCGAGGGCCAGGCCCTCCCGGGTGCGGAAAAGCTTGTAGCACTCGCGAAGCTTTCTGGTCCTGCAGGCACCACGTCATTTTTTTGTGGCAGGGGAGCACAGCTGCTTAGCATGAGCACAACCACAAAGGCGGTGACACCTCCCGACGCCGTGGTCCGCCATTGGAAATTTGATGACCCCATAACATGCCCTACATAACCATACTGTACGGTCATTTTAGATATATGTTCTTGCAGGTGTCAATGCAAAATCGTACAGTGCTGTATGAAAAAGTGAGGTTTCGAATGAGAGTAAAGACAGACGATCGGCGTAAGGCGATCCTTGATGTGGCAATCGAGGTATTTCGCGATGTCGGTTATGCGCGCGCCAGCATGGCGATGATCTCAGCGCGGATCGGAGGATCGAAAGGCACCCTGTATGGCTACTTCAAATCCAAGGAAGCGTTATTCGCTGCTGCCATGATGGCAGTGATGGAAGAACAAGCAGATGAGATTATGGGACTGCTTGATCTGTCCGAGCCGGATGTTTCACTGGCACTTCGGCGTTTTGGTGAGGCCCTGCTTGCTTTGCTGACTTCTGCAGATACGCTTGCCATCATGCGAGCTGCCATTGCCGAAGGCGCAAGTTCTACGCTGGGAGCCACGCTCTACGAGATGGGGGCCGGGCGGGCGTGGGAACATATGACAAACTATATTGCCCGTCAGCAGGAGAATGGTGTGATTCGTCCGGTAGACGCCCGCGTTGCCGCGGCGCATCTAAAGGGTTTGCTCGAAATCGGATTTATTGAACCGTTGTTATTTGGTGCTCAACCCTGGTTTACGCCAAAGGAAGCTGTAGCAACAGCGGTCGATGCGTTCCTTCGGGCTTATGTCAGCAACGGCGGGGGACAGTAACTATTGTTCTCGGTCTGACCTTCTCATCGCAAAGTCCAAATCCAGAGCGATGGAGCACAGGTCACCACCGGCAACATGCTGCCCGGCTCCTTCGTCACGGCAAAGCAGGAGGCACTGATACCTGTGTCGCTGTAAAACCCGTATTCTCGTGCACCACTGGCGATCCGTGTACCTTGCCGCCCGGGCTAGGCTGGAGTCGTTTCGTTGCTTCAGTCCATGCGATATTGCTGTGGCATAGCTATACATGAACAATCTTGTTTAACCAGAGTCGCCATGTCCCGTCATGATCGCCACTGAGTTTCAGTTGATATCATGTTCGGCAATGGCCGTTTTCTGCCATTGCCGGGTTCCTGAGACAGGTCCGTCGCTGATTACATGATCAGCACAATCCGCCCGGCAGGCCGCCGGCCGAGTTCTGCGTTCCTGATGACAGTCAGCGCGTCGGTGAACGGCGCTTCCAGTCCAATGGATACATGGATTTTGCCTTCACAGGCCAGTCGGGCTATCTCCCGCAGGTTCCTGAATCCCCCTGTTGCGAACACCATCCGGTAGCGCCCTGAAATAAAGCCGCGCAGCATTCTGCCAGGTGTCGGATTAATGTCGATGAAGCGTCCCCCGGACTTCAGCATCGCCAGACCCTCGGCGACGTCGAGCGTGCCGAGCGTGTCGAACACCGCGTCGTACGGGCCATAAGCGGCGAAGGACGTTTTGTCCGGGTAGGTAAAGGCCGGGCGGACACCGGCCAGCTCCACGCTTGCCAGCGAGGCTTCGCCGCAGGCGCCGGAAACCTGTGCTCCACAGGCCTGAGCCAGTTGCACAGCACTGCTGCCGACCGCGCCGCTGCAGCCGTGAATGAATATCCGCGACTCGCTGCCAGCACGCGCTGCGCCCACAATGGCCGCCCAGGCGGTGGCGAATGGAATGGGTAAGCACGCAGCTTCACTGAATGACAGCGCGGCGGGCTTGGGGGCAACCAGCCTCGCGTCAGCATCGACGACCTCGGCAAACGCACCCTGCCTTTTGATTTCTACCGTGCCGAACACCTCATCGCCAACCCGGACGTCTGTCACGGCGGTGCCAACCTCGTCGACAATGCCTGCAAAGTCAGAGCCCATGCCCTGGGGAAACCGGTTGCCAGTAACGAACTTCATGACGCCACGGCGAATCTTCCAGTCGAGCGGGTTGATTGCTGCGGCCTTTACGCGCACGCGGACTCGCCGGGGTTCAAGGGCTGGCAGCGAATATTCTGCAAGCGACATTTCTTCGGGGCCGCCGTAGCGGCTGAACTGGACTCTCTTCATGGATGCCTCGTAATGACAATGGGATTTAGAACGTCACCGCGTCGCGCGGCGGAGTATTGATGTCGATGTCTTTGACGCTGGCAGCCGCCGGCCTTTCGGCAGAGGCATCAGCTGTCTGCGACCTGCCCAGAACGGTCGCCATAACCGAGTTCTGCCAGTTGAAATAGGGATTGAAAGTCAGCCGCGCGTGGACTTTTCCCTGCTCACGGTGGCCCCAGTCCGAATACCAGACCGGTACGCCTTGCTCGCAGGCCTGCGTGTCTTTTGCACTAAAGCCATTCAGGCAGATACGAATAATTCCGCCTTCGCCATACACGGGGTTGGCCGGGGCAAATGTCAGGCTCATGTGCGAAAACTGACTGATGCGCCATGCGGGGAGCCTGTCGGGACGAACTAGAACGCGTTGCATATCCACCAGACTGTCCGGTGCCTTGCCGTACCAGATCAGGCGGCTGTCCGGGTGTGTGAAGCGCCGCTGGAAAACGTCGAGCAGATAACCAGTATCCAGCACCGAGTCATGCCCGGCGACCGCCATGAATACCGGCCTGTCATAGGCCCGCTCTCGCAATAGCCGGCGCGCGTTGGCGCTGGTCCGGTAGAATTGTGCGAAACCGTTGGCCGGTACATTGAAGTATTTGACGGCATTCTGCATCGGAACGTTGCCGTCCGGTGTGATGAGCCAGGGCCTGATACGGGCTGCCAGTGGCGCAAGCCAGTCGAATGGCATGCTCTTGAACCCTGGCGAAAACAGCACCAGCCCTGCGATTTCTGGATGGGAGTAAGCGTAGTCGAGAGCCAGATTGGCGCCCGTGGAGAAGCCCCCCAGGTAGACTGGTCCTTCGACATCCTTCTGCAGTGCGTTGGCCTGTTCCCACACGACCTGCTGCCATTGCTCTGCTGTGGTTTGCAACAGATCCTCGGGGCGGGTTCCGTGTCCGGGGAGAAGCACCGTTCGCACGAGAAACCCTTGCATTGCCAGCGGCTGGCCAAGGTCCCGGAATGACCACGGCGAGTCGCCCAGGCCATGCACGAGCAGGATCCCTTTGCGGGGATAACTTCCTTTCTCCGACGACGCGGGTCGCCACTCCTGAGGTGTATTCCACGTCAGTTCGGCATCGTGGTCGGCAAGCTGAAAATGGCGACCAGCCTGTATATGTTGGATTGTTTCGCGTCGATAGTCCTCGAAGCTCACTGCTGCAGCGGGCGGGGCGCTCAGTTTTACGCTGGCGCAGCCGGTCAATATGCCCGCTGTAACAAGGGTCGCTGCGATCAGTATAAAACGGTGCCTCGGGTGGCCCGGTATCGTGCGGCAAACCGCTTCACGCGAGTTCGGCATGATCTTCTTCAGTGAGCCGGATGCCGCCAGCGGCGACATTCTCTTCAAGATGCCTGACCGACCCTGTGCCAGGGATTGCCAGCATGGCCGGTGAGGACGCCAGTAACCAGGCCAGCGCGGCCTGAACAGGCGTGGCACCGTGCCGCTTTGCCACTCGGGTAAGCCGCCCGTCGTCGATCTCGCCCACACCTCCGCCAAGCGGGAAAAACGGGCAGAAGGCGATGCCGGATTCTTCGCAGGTCTGCAACAGGCTCCGATCCTCGCGCCGGGCGAAGTGAAAGTTGTTCTGCACGGCCACGACCGGAGCGATGGCGCGGGCCTCATTGAAATGCCCGATATCGACATTGCTGATGCCGAGGTGGCGAATCAGGCCTTCTTCGCGAAGTGCGGCCAACGCCCCGAAGCGCTCTGCAAGCGACTCGCCGTGCGGTACCGTCATCTCACCGATGCGCAGGTACACCAGGTCGAGGCGGTTCACGCCGAGGCTTGCCAGGTTCTCCTCGACAAGCTTACGCATGTCTCCGCCCGTGGCGGGCCGGTGGCTGCCATCCGGGTTGAATACAACACCGACCTTGGTTGCAATCACCAAATTTGAAGGATAGGGATGCAGCGCTTCACGAATGAGCGCATTGGCTCGTACTACACCATCGGAGCTTTGGTAGAAATCGGCCGTGTCGATCAGGTTGACGCCAAGTTCAACCACGCGGCGCAGCACCGCGCGGCCGGTCTCCGGATCGCGAGCCGGACCGCGGAAACCATTGCAAGGCAGGCGCATGGCGCCAAAGCCGAGCCGGTTGATCGACAGATCCCCGCCGAGACGGAATTCAGGGGAGGGGGTAGCGGATGAGTCCATGTCATGCTCCTGGGAAAATTTGAGAAGACCACAAGGTTCAGCGAGACGCGCGATTTACCCGCGCCCAAGCCGGTCTGCAATCCGGTCGAAGATGAATTCGGTGGCCGTGGCATAGCCTCCTATCTGGCAGTGCGACTGCGCCGTCGAAGACTCATCGAACAACAGATACTCCTTGGGGCAATTCAAGGCGTCGAAGAACGGCCTGGCACCGTGGAAGACCTCGCCGGTTCCATCCAGCACCAGCGTTTCACAGGTCACCTGGTCCAGGATGGCTGAGTTGTCATAGGGCTGGAGGGCCTGCACTACATCTTTGATCGAGTTGGGCACGCCATGCTTCCAGGCGTAATCACTCACCAGATTCCGTAACTGATCAGGAAGCTCGGCCAGCGGCCGGTCGGCGAAACGCTCCAGCTGCGCGATGATTTGACGTCCCCAACTGATGTTGCCCGGATCAGTGATGCAGAGCTTGATACGTTTGTCGAACGCAGCCACGCGAGGCACCAGATAGCCACCGAAGCTCAGGCCCATCAGCGCGATATTGGAGGCGTCTATCTCCGTAAACTTCTCCAGCGCGAAGTCAATCAGCGGGCTGACAACCTTCTCCCAGTCGGGGCGGAAGGTCAGGTTGTTCAGACGCAGCGCGAACCCCTGGCCAGGGCCATCGTAGGTCAGGCAGTGAATGCCCCGCTGAAGCGCACCTTCGCAAACCCACCGGGTGTCCTCGGCCCAGGTATCCCGGCCCGGTGTGACGATGAGTAGCGGGGCTTTCTCGTCAGCATGAGGTGATCTGTAGAAATAGCCGGGAAGGAAGCTGCCTTCGTAGGGGATTTCGATGCGTTCGGCGGGATAGCCGGACAGAGAGATGTGCCGCTCGTAGCACGATGCGCTGGCGACTGCGTACTCCTTCATACGCTTGTCCCCGAAGTCGCTGAAATAAAGCAACGCGCAGCGCCAGTACGTCGAAGCGCGAAGGTAGGCACTGGCCGCGGTGACAGACCTGTTATTTCTGTCCGCATCTTCGGCCCTGTCTTGCAGCCGGGTCGCCAGCGCGGCCCAGGCACTGACCCAGGTCTCTTCGTCGCTGCCCCTGAGCTGGTGCACCACGTCCATGACCTCGCCGAAGTCGGTCATGCCATAGGGCATCAGGCCCAGGATGTGCTTGATCAGCGCATCGAGCAGCACGTTGTCGTTAAAGAAACTCGGTTGTGCCCAGTGTTTTTTTTCCGGGCTGGCAACTTTTACATTGGCCGCATTCGTATTAGCCTGCTCTTTTCCGGACTGACTACTTTGAGTATTCATACATTTCTACCTCCATTCTTCTTGCTGGTTGCTACGTGGTTAAAAAAATGTTTCATTTCTTACTGTCTTCGTCCGTTTGCCCACCCGCTGCGCCATGAAGAAAAATTTGTACAGCATGACCAACGATTTCCTCGATTTCAGCATCAGTCAATGTTGGTGATCGAAGTCCAGACGCAGCCTGAAGCTTGGTGTTAGCGGCCACCAGACTGACAAAATGTTCCGCCAGCGCTTTGGCGGGGACGTCGCGGCCTAATCCTTTTCCCGGCTGCTGTTGAGCGGCAATCCAGACTGAAAGAATTTGGATGGCTTTACCGTAGCTGACGTCCCACATAGCTCTGGCAACGTCCGGAAAGCGCCGGCCTTCATTGACCAGAAGTCGATGCAACGCAAGGGTGCGTGAAGACAGGGCAGATCTCAGTAGTTGCCGGCCAAGAACTGGCAGCACCTCGCCTGGCTCTCCGTCCGCGATGTTCAGTTGCTCCAGCGGCCTGGCAACCTCGGTACAGAGGTCGATCATTGCATGCCTGAAAAGACCTTCTTTTCCTCCAAAGTGGCTGTAAATGGTGCTTCGTGATCCACCAACACGCGCAATCAAGTCATCAACAGCGACTGCATCAAAGCCCCGTTCAAGGAACAACTCGGCGGCGGCCTCAGTCAGGTCACGGACACGTTGGGCTCCTCTGGCAGTTCTGTGCTTAGGAGCGGAGGTTCTTTCGTCAGCTACCATTTTATTCTTCCGGTCTGGATAGATATTTGTACTGTACTATACAGTACAAATAGCAGCAGTTCAAATGGCAAAGCGCAAGATTTTGGAAGGAGTAAGAGCGCAATCAGACTGTCAGGCAGTGAATGCAATGCCCACCGCATCGCGCAGCAGGACAATTGGCTCAAGCCCACCCGGTGCCTGAACGGAACCAATGGGGTAGCAGGCATCGACAATATTGGAGGGATCAGAGCCTGCGCCAAACGGTGGCGTCCGTGGGTTAAACGCCAGCGGCTGCCCGCCTTTCAGACGGTAGCCCGTGCGGTCGGCTTCGGTACTGACATACCAGTCGTCGGCAAAGAAGGTATCGACCGCGGCATCCGTCAGTCGGTGGATATAGAGGCCCGGTACCAGTCGCAGAGTGACGGATTTCTCCAGCACCGGCAGTAATGCCTCAGGAACAGTGTTCCCCTCGCGGCGGAAGCGATCTGCGTTTACTGGATGCACGTTCAACACATCATCCGCTGCCAGTCGCCGCCCCTGAAAGCCCCCCAGCGCCCCCAGCGTATAGGTCGAGCCGCTTCCCAGGACGCGCGGCACATCAAGGCCGCCAGCAATCGCCAGATAGCCACGGCATCCCTGGCGGGCCGGGGCAAAGCGCAGATGTTGCCCGGCGTGGATATACAGCGCGCTGTGCGCAGCAGCAGGTTGATTGTCAACGATCGGCGTCATCGCCGCGCCGCACACCGCGATCAGCGCATCGGTGGAAAAATGTAACTCCGGGCCGAGCAGCGTCATCTCCAGCACCGCATCATCGGCTGCGTTACCCACCAGCAGGTTCGCCATCTGCATTGAATACGGATCCAATGCGCCGGAGGGGGGAATGCCCAGGTGGTAATAGCCTTCACGCCCTGCATCCTGTACCGTGGTGGCAAGGCCAGGCTTAATCACATTGATGGTCATACAACCCCCTTTTCAATAACTGAGGATAGCCCTGCGGATCGGCGACAAAGTCTGCAAGCACAAATGTCACATCGCGAATGCGCGGGGAAAATATGCCTTTTTTCACCTGTTCGCTGATGTCGTCATAAGTCTGATGATCGATGGCGCGGAACTGCACAATGTCGCCCGCTTTGAAGAACACCATTTCGCTTTGCAGATACGGCAGACGTTGCGCCGGATCATAGATCGGCATTGGCGTGATACCAAACAGCTGATAACCGCCAGCGCCACGCACCGAGTAGATACAGCCGAAGCAGCCGCCATGACCGAGGGATAACCCGGGCGTATCGGTACGCGGGCGCAGGTATTTCGGTACCTGGAGCTGTTTGTCATGCCCGACCATCTGGTACATAAACGGCAATCCGGCGACAAAACCCACCATCGACACGAACCACGGCGTACCGCTGTGCGCGGCAATAAAGTCGTCTTTATCCGCATAACCGTTGATGTGTGCGGCATAGTCGAGGTCGCTGCCTTCCGGTGCCTGATGGCGATCGCGAAAACGCATTAACGTCTCGTGTGTCCACGGATCGTTGTACAGCACCGGCACCTCAATAATGCGTGTCGCCAGCGTTGCGTCGGCTTCGCTATCGGCTTCCAGCGCCTGCAACTTGTCGAGCAGCGTTTGCGGTGCCAGCACGTCCGGGTTAAAGCGTACCTGGAAAGAGGCGTTCGCCAGGCAAATATCCAGCACACCGGGGAGCTGGCATGCCTCCAGTGCCCGTGTCAGTGTCAGGCCGTGGAAAAAAGCATTTAACGACATTGACTGGTCAATTTCGGCAAAAAGATGCTCATCTCCGCCAAACGAGTAGCGAATCGGATTATTGGCCATAGCGCCTCTCCTGTAGCGGCGGCGTGGCTGCACTGTCGCGCTCCGCCAGCCACTGCTCAAGGGTGGTGGTGGTAAATTCTCCCGCCTGCAATTGCGGGTGTTGCAGCAGCCATTGATGCAGCGGGGCGGTGGTTTTGATGCCACGTAGTTCAAGCCCGCCGAGTGCCTGGCGGGCGCGGGCCAGCGCGTCGGCGCGATCGGGGCCCCAGGCAATTACCTTCGCCAGCAAGGAGTCATACCACGGGGGAACGCTGTAACCGCTGAAGACATGGCTGTCGACACGGATCCCTTCGCCACCCGGCCACACCACTGCGTCTATCCGGCCAGGGCAAGGGAAGAAGTTCTTGTCGGGGTCTTCGGCGTTAATGCGCATTTCGCAAGCGCTGCCGCTCAGGTGCACATCCGACTGCGCCAACGTTAGCGGTTCACCGTTGGCAATGCGTAACATCCACTGCACCAGATCGATGCCCGTTACCATCTCGGTTACCGGGTGTTCCACCTGGATACGGGTATTCATTTCAATGAACCAGAACTCGCCGCGCGTTTCATCAAACAGGTATTCCAGCGTGCCTGCCCCGCGGTAGCGTAGGTGCCGCGCCAGTTGCACTGCGCTGTCGCAGAGCGCGGCCCGCTGGGCAGGACTCAGGGCAGGCGAGGGCGCTTCCTCAAAGATTTTCTGCCGACGGCGCTGTAACGAGCACTCGCGGTCGAACAGGTGGATCACCCGCTCGCCATCGCCGAGGATCTGCACTTCAACATGACGGGCGCGGGCGATAAAACGCTCGAGATAGACTGCGCTTGAGCCAAAAGCGGCTTTCGATTCGCTCTGGGCAACGGGGAATTCCCGCGCCAGTGCCTCATCATTTTCTACCACGCGGATACCACGACCACCGCCACCGGCTGCGGCTTTAATCAGGCAGGGATAACCGATCTGGCTGGCGCGAACTTGCGCTGCCTGTACCGTTTCCAGCACCCGGGAGCCGGGAACGACCGGCACACCGGCTTCTGCTGCTGTGCGGCGGGCTGCGGCTTTATCGCCCATCACGCGAATGGTTTGCGCGTCGGGGCCGACGAAAATATACCCGGCCTGTTCAACCCGCTCGGCGAACTGGGCATTTTCCGACAGAAAACCGTAGCCAGGGTGGATCGCATTTGCACCGGTTTGCGCGGCGGCATCCAGTAAGGCATTAATGTTGAGATAACTGCGCGCGGCAGGTGCCGGGCCGATAATGCACACCTCATCGGCCAGTTTTGCCGCAAGGCTTTCGCTGTCCGCCTCGCTGCATGCCGCCACCGTTGGGATCCCCAGTGTTTGCGCAGCACGAATAATACGCACCGCTATTTCCCCACGGTTAGCGACCAATAATTTTTTTATTTTCCCCGTCATAAATCCTCCGCAGTGATTATTCGTTATCGGTTTTTATTATGGCGATCACCTGTCCGGGTTCGACGGCATCACCATTTTGTATGGTGATGGCGCTTATTATGCCGCGAGTCTCGGCGAATATTTCACTGAACTGCTTCATCACTTCAATTAAACCAATAATGGTATCGGGTTCGACTTTATCGCCATCCTTAACAAAAGGTGCAGCCTCCGGTGAGGGTTGCCGGTAAAAAATACCTGGCAATGGCGAAAAAATTTCAATATCAGACATCGTATTTCTCTCCAGATAAGCGGGAATGATTAAACCATACCCGGTGAGCAGACGTTTATACCTGCATTAATGAGCGCCATTTTTACCGAGCTGATAATTTCCAGTGCGCCGGGCGTATCACTGTGGATACAAATAGAATCGAAACGAATCGGGATGGTATTGCCGGTAACGGTTTTGACTTTCCCCTCCAGACAGGCCATTAACACTTTCTCGGTGATCGCCTGCACATTAAGACGTCCGGTACTGCGGGTGAAGACAATAAGCCCTTGATCGTCATACTCTCTGTCGGCGTAAAACTCGGTGACTACCGGATGCTCCAGCCGCTGCGCTGCCTGCCAGACGGCGGAGCCCGCCATGCAGTAAAGATAGAGGCCGGCGTCGAGTTGATGCAGGGCGCAGACTGAGGCGGAACGCAGCACAGCGAGTACCGGACAGTCTGCGCCTCGCAGTGGAATAAAAAAAATTCCGGCCTGGCGGTATCGCCGCCAGGCCGGTGAGGCCATCACGATGACCTGAATAAAAGCTTACGTATAGCTGCCTAATGAAAGGTGTTTCAGTTCATCAAAGGTATAAATGCGAAACACCCGACGGTGGCGTTCTTCCAGCGGGACGTGCTGATGGTTGATGATGACGTGTCTGATGCTGTCAAACAGCAGTTCAAGTGCCCGTTTTTTCTGTGGGTCAGGCATGACATAAAAAACATAAATCCAGTTCTTGCGGGTACGGGCCAGCAGGTGACTGGCAATTATCGACTGATAACGGGCCCGGGTTTTCAGGCGGCGCTCGGTTTCAATGGCAATAACTTTTCCGTCAGGCAGGGTCAGTAACCCATCTGGGCGATGTTTTACCTGATACTTGCTGATAAAAGTGGTCCGGTCGCCGTTAATCCATCCCGAAGCACCTTTTTTCTCCAGAATAAGTCTGGCGGCCTGATTATCAAGATGATGCTCCAGCGTCCAGCCGGTAATTCTGGACGGTTCAAACCTCGCGGGAAAGATTTTATCATCCGGAGTTAACACCACCGCCAGCCCGTCGCTGGTGATCCCCCATAATGAAATCTTCATTGTCCGTGATTCAAGCACATGCTTCTGGATTAACCCCATTTGCTCAGTTTTTGCCAACAGCGAATAAAGCGATTTATGATCCCGGAAACCAAATAGCAGCATCAGCGTTTTGAAATCGCTGTAGGTTTCTTCTTTCAGGAAGTTCAGCAGTTGTTTTATTTTTTCTCTGTTGCGTGTCTGGCGCTCTTGATATGTAGAAATCAGCATAACCGCTCCTTAAAAATCCAGCGGGGACAGGTGTTCTCCTTCATCAGGTTGGGGCTCTGCCGGTTTGACTTCGCTTTCGTTGAAGAAAAGATCCGGGTGCGTTGTCATCACATCCTGTATGGATGGTTTATCATCCTCGTCAAAATCCAGTGCGATTTTCACCGGTGCCGCCGATGCGGCAATATCAGGGGAAACCGAGAAGATTTTTAGCTGACTCTTTCTGATCTTTATCGGTGAAATCAGTGAGGCAGAAGGTAGCGTTTTTGTCGTAAAGATAAAGCTGACAAAATCGTGCAGGTTCAGGATCATGTTACTGTCAATAAAGTAACGTTCGGCCTGGCGGATTGTGCGCTCACTGTCGATGGTCTCTGTCAGCATATTATCCGTTTTAGCCTTACGGAGTTCATCATCCACCAGAATAGTGCCTGACATTCTTGCCACCCATTCCGCCGTATCCGGGTCCATGACGCGATAAACCAGTTTGAATTTGGCATTTTCAACGACCGCACCGACAACGGCATCACCTTTCAAATCTGCCGGGCAGTCTTTTAAATCGGCAATGGACTGGTGGTCCATAATAATATGCACGCCTTTATCCCGCGCCGCACCTAAACCTTCCAGCGCTGGCCGGGATAAATGATATTTCAGTTCGGAAAGATAAATAGCTATGGAGCGGGGAACGTTTGTTACACGGTCGCGCCTTTCTGCTAACTGGTACAGGCGAACCAGTAACATGCGCTGGGTTGTAATAATTTTGCTGTTTCGCATGGAGCCGATAACATAGCAACAGCCGCCTTCATCAAACATTTGTTGAAGTGAAAAACCTTCCGGTGAATTAATGGCATTTAATAATGCCAGCTCTTCAATCTTACCGAAAAATGCTTTGATTTTTTCGGCAATGCTCTGAACGTAGTCACCGTTATAAACATCACGGAGAGTTGCCGATGGGTTATCACTGACAAATTGCGCGGCCATACGTGCGGCTTTTCGGTCATCAATGCGATAAAAATCCGATTCCTGCCCTTTTTCCGCCAGGCTGAAACCGGCAACAAACAATTCTTCCAGTTCATCGGGCGTGATATCTTCAATCAGATTTAACTGGTATTGCTGTTTTCGCAGGTCGATTAAGGCAAAGGGTTTGCCTGCATCCTCGCAGGCTTTGCGGTAAAGATGCGGTGCCCATTCATCATCCTTGGGGTCCATAACAAACACACCTTCACCGGCCAGAATGCTTTGATAAAGCAATATACCAGCAGCAACCCCTTTACCGGCTCCTGTGGTGCCGATAATATCCGCGTGTTGTTTCTGCCAGTCCTTTAACGGGAGATACAACGGCTCCTTCTCGCTGTCCATACCAGTAAAAATACCTTTATTCAGGTCGATATAATCCAGCGGGTTATAATGCAGTGTTTCCGGCAGCAGGGATTTTACGGTGCGGACATCGGTGCGCAATTCCCGTTCAAGGGTGGTTTTTTTAACAAGGCGTTTCTTTATTCTGTCCAGTTCAGGCGTGAATACCCGGCGAAGCATAATATGAAAAATAATCCCGGTCACAGTGAAAGTGATCCGTACTGCCCACGCCAGTACCGTATTATCACTGGTGAGTCTGATTTTATACAGCCACTGAAAGGATCCGATAACTATCGGGGCCATTGTGCCAGATATAAAACACAACAGCGAAAAAGCAATAATCAGCTTTTTCCATAACGGGGCCTTCTGCCGTTCATCGCTTTTCATCGACGTAAAAAACGGCATCGTCAGCCCCGCTAATAACGCCAGTATCAGTTGTTGCTGTTGCACAAAAGCGAGCAGTGCCAGCATCCCGTTCACTATCGGCGACAGTGAAGCGGTAAGCTTATTTAAAATCATCGTGCCTCCTTCGTCAGCGATTCGCCCCATGACATCGCCCCATCAGTTCGCCCCACGGTGTCGGGCGAAAAGGCGGGGCGAACGTATGGGGTAAAGAAGGTGGTCGCTGTGCGGCCATGTGCAGGAAAGCATGCTTCCCTGCACGAAACGGCGTGCGCCAGTACATGCGGGCTGGACGCCCTTATTGCCTGTCACATGGGGGCAATGTCGTGGCTGGACGCCGCGCCAAAACCCCCAGGGTCAAAGGCAGCACACCGTCGCCCGCTACGCGCGACCACCCCCTTTAAGACGGTCGCTTTCGCCTTTTTCTTCCCTTTACTCGTTCCTCGTAGCGGGAATAAAAGGGAAGCTGACCTTTAAAGAGGGTGGTCGCGCCACGCTACCGGCTTTTGGCCGGAGACTTAGCTGCGACGGTGTGCGGGGCGATGCCCCCCAAATAAACCGCTGTCGTGGGCGACAGCTTTTCGCTCGCTGGGGCGGCGAAATTTATCCGGCTCCCCCCAGCCTGCAAAATCCGCGTGGGCGCGGCTGTTTGCAGGTGAGGCGCGGTGCCTGAATTATTTTCGCTCCTTAACCCGCGAAAATATTTCTGTCCGCTGCCTCATTTTTACGGCCCCTGTTTCTTCGCTCCTTAATCCGCGAAAAACAGAAGCCGTAAAAACCTGAAAACCGTCACGCTCTGTGCCCGTCTCGCCAGTATTAACCACGAACGCGGCCATATTTACTGATGACCTGACTGATAGCCGCCGGGTCTGCCGAATCACATTCAAGTAAAAACGATTTTCTGGCATCGGCCGTATGGTCAGGAAGAAAACCGTGTTTATTCTCTTTCACGATATTAAAGAATGCCCGTTCAGCGGAATGACATTCACTGCTGCCACTGTTTCCCGTTGTTTTACCGTACATGCATAAAACCACTTCGCAGGCATCAGCGGCCATTGCGGATGTTGAACATGACGCCATAACGCCGAGAAATAATAAGGAGAGTATGACTTTCTTCATTTCAGTTACCGGTATGATTAATGAAAGGTTGCGTATTTAGGGTAATGTTATTTGCCAGAGTTATTGTCTGAATGCCTCTTTCATGCTGTTTAAATGAACTGGCTTAAAGTAAATATCACTCATCCGGCGCACATCGCCGTGTATGTCAATACTGACGATGACATCAATGCTTTTAAGTACCTTGCGTAACAGCACATCAAAAGGAATATTCCGGCAGTCGGGGTTTTCATAGCAGCGGTCAATGATCCCTTCAATACATTCTTCCGGGCTGCCCGCGTGCATGGAGGTGATTAGTCCTTCATGTCCCGAGCCGACAATTTTCAGCGCGTCCCACGCTTCACGCCCACGAATTTCCGCCAGTAATATCCGGTCAGGGTTCATCCGATAATTAGCACGAATCAGCCTGCCAGGCGTGACAATAGCGTTATCCCCGGCATCCGCCGGGTAAAAAAGATGAACATAATTGGCATGGTGATAAAAACGGATTTCAGGATTATCCTCAATGGTGGTTAGCCGGAGATGCAACGGAATATAATGCAGTAGCGTTTTCATATAGGTGGTTTTACCGGAGCCGGTTTCACCCACAATAAAAATCGTTTTGCCATATTCCACCGCTTTTTCCATAAAGCGGGGAATATTCCCGCTGTTATATAACTGAATCAGTGCATCATCCTGACTTTCCGTTTTCTCCTGACCGGCCACACGCTGATAAAATCCCGCATCAATCCATGACTGATGTGTTTTCTGCTCAAACGAGGGCTTGCGCAGCGTAATGGATACCGTATTACGCTCACAGGCCGGAGGAATAATCGCCTGAATACGTTCGCCGGATCTTAATGTTGCAGAAAGGATGGGTGATGTATCGTCAATATTATCGTCATGCCAGGATGCCAGCGCCCTGGCAAAGGCATGACACTGACGCAGCGTGATCGGGGATGCCTGTTTTTGCCAATTCCCCCGGATTTTCGTATACAGTTCGCCCGGCCGGTTAACGGCAATTTCTGTCAGGCCATCCTGCGCAAGAAAATCACCAAAGAGCCGGTTTTTCATAAAGTCCAGTGACAGGTTTTCAGCGTTCATACCATTTCTTTTTTAGTCGAAGTTGATAAACAGAGGAAAAATCAATATCCGTGCCGGTCATGATGCCGAGCACATCACCCTGGTTCAGGTACATGGTGGGCGGGATACTGATGCTGTTTTCCAGCGTCGTTTTTGCCATTTCAGCCGTGGCGGCACGGGTGTTTTCGGTATAGTCGGTATTGCGGTCTTTACCCGGCGCGGCATCTGATGCCGCTGCCGCCACGTCCTGCACGGTACTCAGCATCAGGGCGTTGCCGAAACGCTCCCAGAAATGGCTGTCGATCCAGCCTGCGATCCCCGCCTCACCAAGCGGGCCGGTAGCCTGCGTATCGGTGAGCGGGATTTGCAGGCTGCCGGGCTCCGGTGTGCGCAGCTCCGTCCACAGCACAAACATCCGGCTGCGTCCGTGATGCAGTGCCCCGGTGCGGTAGAAACCACGGGCAACTGTTCCCGCTGGGATCAGCCTTACATGGTTGCTGGCGCTCCAGACATCCTCATTGATAAGGCAGGAGATATGGCCGCCAACATCCGACACGAAGCGCCGCATCATCGAACAGGGAATATATCGATCCACCGGGATATAGAGATCAGGATCGAGGCCCAGCCGCCTGACACCGGTGACGCTGGCGAGGCCCGGATCGTCGCTGTTACTGCTGGCTGCCGATGTGACCCCATCCGGGCAGTGCAGGCGGCCATCCTTCCCCCTGACCAGTACCAACTGACAAGATGTGTACGCCGTGGATGATGCCGGACTGCCCGACGTTCCCGTGCCGCTGTGCGGTTCGCTACGGGACGTGCGGGTATTGCCGCCAGCTGTTGTACTGCCGTTGTTCAGCCCATCGGCCAGTGCTGCCGCCTTGTTCAGGGCGGGTGGTTCCGGCGGTAATAAGGGAGGAGCAGTGTCGCTCTGACTGGCAGGGCCTGCGCTTTCCTGCCTCCCTGGCCCGAACAGGCCAAACGGGTTACTGTCCATGCCCAGATTCTTACGCTCCTGCTGCACCGCCCCGGAGGAGGGCGGCGGCGCGGTGTCAGATTTTTTCTCATCATCCCTTTTCAGGGCGCTGAGAAGACGATCGCCACCGGATGCCAGCGCGATGACCAGGACCAGACTCAGCAGGCTGACGATCAGCGTGCGGCGACCGGACGCCTTACGGAAACGGGTCACTTCCGGCTGGCCGGGCGGCGTTTTCTGCTCCGGCTCCTGATATGTCATTGCCGCGCGGGCGCGTTCACGGGCTTCCGCTTCCCGTTCTGCGGTGGTTTTTTCCGGTTCGTCCGGGAAAGATTTGTCGGTCATTTTGCCTCCAGCGTAACGGACGGCGAAACGGTGTCACTGTTGGTCAGCGGGAAACGCCCGAATCCGTCGTTTTCGATCCCCACCACCGAGGTGCCGTAACGCAGTACCAGCTGCGGCGATGCCGGAACCACCATCACGGTGTAGTTGCCCTGTTGAACTGTCTGCGGCGTGACCGCCTGCTCCTGACCATTAACCACCCGGAAGACAGAAGGCAGGGTTTTCGTGGGGGAAAAACCGATATACGCAAAACGGCCGTCATCCCAGGTAAAGTCCGGGGCGATGAAGGCTGAGCCTGCTGCCACCCGTTTTGTATAGCGCCAGTTGCGCGGAGTGGTAGCCTTCCCGAATGCCGCCGCTATCCGCTTGCGGTCCAGTGTTTCCTGCTGTCGTTGCTGACGGGGGGCGCTGGCGGCGGCTGACTTTTCCCTCTGCTCATCGGGATAGCGGTAGCGGATAACAAATGCCTGAGCGGGCGAGTCTTTATCCAGGACGTTCAGCTCCAGGCTGTAATCGCGCTTCGATGTCACCACGAACAGATTGGTTTTCCAGTCTTTTGCTGTCGGCAGAAATACCTGGCTGACGGTGTTGCCGCTGGCATCCGTGACCGGCTGGGTAATCGGGTTCGGACTGACGCCCACCCGGTTGTCGCTTTTCGTCACGGTCCAGCCTCTGGGAAAACCCGCCTGCGCATCGATAACGGTTTCATCGTCATCAAACACCAGCATGGTAACGTAGCCGGGGCGGGTACTGACGACCGTGGCGTTCTGGCTGTTGTATGTGACGTTCTGCATCCGGCTGTCATACGCGCTGCCGCGCGGTGTCGCTGCGCTCCATGCCACGCATGACGCCAGTAAGCCAGAGAGGAGCAGGGTATGTCTAAGCATCATTCCCCCCTCAGCTCTTTATCGCGCTGGTAGCTGGTGACGATAAAGCCCAGCGGGTTCACTTCGCGCTGGCTGTCGGTCAGTTGCCGGTGCGGGACGTAGCGGTATGTGAGACGGATATTCCAGACATCCGTTTTCACGGAATTATCAGCAATACGGCGGATAGTGCGTTTGATACGCAGGGTTGCCAGATTATCCGGCCTAGTGGCAGGCGCATGCACATTGGAAATAATGTCGATATAAACGACATATTCCGCCTTGTTAAAAATAACGTCCGGTGCCTGGTCGCCGTTAAACCCGTACAGATAGTCCCGGTTTACGCTGTCGCTGTTGAATAACTGTACGTCGTCATAATCACGCTGGAGGGAGAAATAATTATATCCCTCGCGGAGTTTGACATAGTGTGCTGCCAGTGAATGCGCCAGTGCCTTTTCAGACGAAATATCCCGTTCCTTCACGCGGGTCATATATTCATAGCGCCCGGTCTGTTTATCCACTGACCATAATTCAGTGTCGGTGGTTTTCAGCGGCAGCAGAATAATAATGGCCGTAATCGCCATTGCGGCCAGAATCAGTCCGGCAGTGGCCACCCGCCAGGCGGTTCTTCGGGAACGCTCTTCCTTTTCCAGCAGGATGGATTCAAAAGAGCGGGAAACATTAACAATGTTCTGAATATCAGACATGGTTAGTCAGCTCCTGAATGATGGCGGGGGAATTCACCGGCTCGAGTTCGCCGGATACCGGCGGGAGGTCGCCCTGATGCCGTGCGCAGCCCGTGAGCGCGCACAGCATCAGAAGGAAGATGCTGAATTTCATGGAAGCCCCTTATCGTATGGATGCAGGAATGCCGCACCGGTGGCGCAGGCCACGGCGTGACGGGGAAAGGAAATTAAGAGACGGGAGGATTAACGGTGACGTTGCCGGTTCAGGCGTTTCATACTTTCGATGGCGGCGGCGCGTTTCTGCCAGGCGCTCACGGTTTTACCCGCGCCTGCGCCAGTGAGTGTGCCGGTCGCCGCTGCGACGGCCATACCGCCTTTCGCAGCCAGGCGGGCACCACCCTTTATCCCCGGCCCGGCAAGGTCGGCGGATTTGTTCGCCAGTCCGGTCAGACCACTCATGGCCGCCCCCTGTAACACCGCCTGTACAGCGGCTCCGCTGAGGGCGCTGGCGAGCTTCGCCGAGAACCAGACCACCACACCGGCTGCAATCCCGGCCAGCAGGCACTGTGCCGCCAGCGTCACCATGTTGCTGACATTGGATGTCCGGGTCGCTGCATCAAGGATTTTATTCAGGTAATTGATGGCGATACGGATGGATAAGGCGGAAAACATGATCGTTAATATTGCCGCGAAAATCGTTTTCAGCCAGTTATCAAACATCGGCTTAAGAAAACCGTACAGCAGGCAGAAAATAAAGAGCGGCGCGGTGGTCGTCATTAACAGGATGACAATTTCAGCGAGCAGGTTGACAAAGGTGGCAGCCAGTAACAGAACGATCGCGCCGCCCCATACCAGCACTTCGGCAAAGCCACCATTCAGTTTGACGTAAGTCGAGGTGTCCATACTGAACAGTGTCTGCCCCAGTGTCTGTGCCTTTTCCCAGACGGTATCAAGCAGCGCCCAGACGTTATCATTGCCGCTGACACCGTCTTTGAGTCCCTGGATAGCCGCTACCGCCATATCCAGCCAGCCATCCCGGTTTAACGCAAAGGTGGTGATCAGCAACATTCGCCCCACATCCCAGACGACATCTTCAACCGGGGCCCGGAGTTTGCCAGCCAGCGTCTGATAACCGCGATACAGTATAAATAAGGTAAAAGAGCTGACGATGATGACACTGATCATCGTACCGTAACTGGAAGACTGACCTTCCAGTACGGCATTAAGTCCATCCATGATGTTTTTGTCCATACCCACAAAAATACCACCGGACATGGTGCCTCACCTGATATATAAAGAAAGGAAATAGAAAACAGGGAGAATTCCCTGTTTTGCTGGAGGAGATATTACTGTGTGACGGATTTTCTCTTTTCGGCTTCCTGCTGAAAGATTATCTCAAATTTTTCTTTTATTCTGGGCTTGCCAATTTGAGCGAACATAATGGCAGCCCGTTGAGCAAACTCGCAGTTATCGCTTGCCTCGCCATCCTTCAGGCATTGCGTATAAACCGCATAAGTTTCGTCAGGATGTTGCTTATACCAGGCTTCGGATTTGGTTTCCTTGCAGCCGGACAGTAATATCACGCCTGAGAGTGTGCATAAGGTGAATAAGGATCTGAGCACGGATAACCTCCTTATAAATTATTAAGGTCAGCAACAGGTGCCGTTAGCTGCTGCTGTTCAAAGGCTTTCTGTCTTTGCTGTTCCAGCAATGTCGTTCGCTGTTGAGCCTGTCTGACAGACATCTCCCACTGATTCGTCAGCGCATTTAACTGTACGCTTTTCGCCGCGATGGCGTTAGCCAGATCCTGAGACTCTTTCGAGTCCTGCGCATTCGATATACGGTCAGATAAGTCTGATATATCGCTGAGTGTGCTGTTGATCCTGTTTTCAACGTCAGTGGTATTCTCGATCGCCATTGCCTGATTGAGGATTATCTGTTTGCAACTGTCGGCCAGGGCCTGATATTTTATTCCTTCCTGTTCCTCGCTGCATACGCTGAACGATTTGTATTTACTGTAAAGGTGTTGCAGTTCAGAAGAATATGAACTGTTCTGCGTGGTCAGCAGATCATCCAGTGAAATACCGTTCTTACGGAGATTATCAATATCGGTTTTCAGGCTTCGGGCATCACTGAGAAAACTCTGAATATCCCGCACGCCGGTTGCGGTAGCCAGTTGCTTCTTATATGCATCAAGTTCACTTTTATAATGGGTAACTGTATTCTCCCATTGCTGTAATTTCTGCATCCACTGGTTAATGGATTCGGTATTCTGCACGGCGTCGAAAACCGGTATTCCGGCGCTGAAAGCCTGCGTCGAGAAAAATAACGATAATGCCAGAAGGTGATCCCGGGTACGCATTAATATTACCTCCGGTTGGCTTTCAGATTGCCCGCTCAAGGAAAGCGTCTTTCCATTCATCAGGTCGCATACCGTCCTGATAAATGGCATCGAATATTTTCAGGTTGTCCTCACTGCCGCTGAGAAGCCGGGTGAGTTTACCCAGTCCGGACAGATCCATTTTCGCCATTGCCACAAACGGGCGGGTTTCTCCGGCCTGCAACGGTGTTTTCAGGATGACCATATAATGCTCGCCCGGATCAAGGTTTCTGACCGTCTCATAAACGCTGTCCGGCACTTTCATTTTCTCCACGTAATCCGCATGGCTGGCTTTTGGATTGGCGAGGAAAATCTGGGTACCGCATTGCTCAATAATCGCCGGGGCGATGGGGTGTCTGACGATTTCATCCGGTGACTGTGTTGCCGGGATGAAGATACCGTTCAGCTTGCGGATGACCTTCAGCATATTGAGCGAGAAGCGGGAAAATTCGACATCGGCCAGCCAGCGCCAGAACTCATCCATAAACATCACCAGGCGGCGACCATCCAGCAGGCTGGTCACGCGATACAGCAGGTAAAAGGTCACGGGGCCGCGAATATCGTCATCATCCAGAAATTCGGTGCCGTCGATACCAAAGTTATCGACATCGCTGATGGTGAAAGTATCAGCCTCGTTATCAAACACCCAGCCGAACTCGCCCCCCTGCGCCCACTGTTTCAGGCGAATACGCAGCCCGTTTGTGCGGGCATCTGCAGTCGGCGGCTCTGGCAGCATTTCCAGCAGCCGGGTGATCCCGAACCGGCGGTACTCCGGCGGGTAGTCCAGCATGATGGTGTCAACGGCGGCATTGATCCGCTCCTCATCGCGCGGATCGAGCGGCTTACCGTTGCGGCGGCACAGCATGCGCACCAGACGTTTAATGAAACTGATGTTCCGGCGGGTTGGCTCCAGCGTAAACGGGTTGAAGCCGGTGGGCTCGCCGGTACGGATGCGGAAATAACGCCCGCCCGCCTGGCGGATCGCCATCTCCGCCGCCCGATCCTTATCGAAATACACTGTGGTCAGCCGTTTGATGGTGGCAGAAGGCGCAAACGTCGCCGGGTTGCGGTACTTCTGCATCAGTTGTTGCATGACCGTCATCAGCAGGGTTTTGCCGGAGCCGGTTTTCCCGATAATCGCCGTATTCCCTGGCGTTTTCTCACCGGTATCATCCCGCCCGGCCTGGCTGTCGTGAAGGTTCAGGTAATACCCGCCACCGCCGGGAGATGTGAGGATGGCGATGGCTTCCCCCCACGGATTGCCGCTGCGTTTGTGGGGATGGAAGTTATGCAGGCAGGCCATATCGGCAAAATTCTGGCTGCTGACGGCCACCAGTCGGGGACGCAGCGTATAGACGCCCGGCAGTTGCGCCAGATATGCGGCGGGCAGTGACAGGGTGGAGAGCGTCGTCATAATACCCAGATCGGCGAAGGGCTGGGCCAGAACGTTAGTGTCCTTCACCACCTGTCCGGGACTTTCTGAGGAGATCAGCAGGGAAAAGTGGAATTTACCGCACGACACATGCCCGGACTGCAGCAGGTCGCGCAGGACAATCAGCTCTTCGCGCTGGGAAATCGCGTCGTCGTCCGCTGAGTTCAGCCGTTTTTCCGCCAGCCGGATATGATGCTGCGCCTCATCCCGTGCCATGCAGGTAAAGGACTGCGTCAGAACATACTCGCTTTCGGCGTACAGCAGCGCATCCAGCATACCGGTATGGGTTTCCGGGGAATAATCCTTAATCTCAAGGCTGCGGAAGAAGCGGGAACCGCTGACCGTCTGGCATTCACCGGTGTCGGTGGTGAAAAACACGTCCGGCGTGCTTAACGTTTCATAAAACGGCGAGCGCGTTACGGCCACTTTCTGCCACTGGCCGGTGATCAGGCGGTGGAAGAACGCCATTTGCGAGGAATATACCCGCCCGTTTTCTTCATATATCCCCAGCGGCATTGCCATATAGCGGGATAATGAAGATTCCAGTGCTTCGCGGTATTCCAGCATGATTTTGAGCGCGTCATCCAGTGCTGCCAGGCGTTTACCGTGCGACTGCGCTTTCATGGTTTTCTTCTCAATCTGAGAGAACGGCGCGTAGCAGACGGTGAAAAAGAGCCGGTGCCGCCAGAACGGTTTTTCTTTTACCGGCTGGTAATACCGACGTGTTACCTCATCGGAAAAGGGAATGCCGGAATCCGCCTCAAAGACATCATGATATTTTTCACGGAGCCGGTGAATATAGAATGTTACCGGCAGCCCCTCATACGAACGAATAACGTTATTCAGGTGCGTGGCCATCAGGGTCAGGAGATGTTCGTCTTCACATTCAAAGACTGTGCCGCCCAGCTCCCAGGTGGCAACCAAATCACGGTGACGATTTCTGATGACGTAGGGGTGAATATGGGAGGAATACGGAATATATTTATCCAGCGTAATACGCTCGTTTAATTTCATTTTCTGAATAAACTCCGAGACATCAACGTTATCGTACTGGTTTGCCAGCAGGGCATTCGCGCCAAAATGGGTATTGGTGAAAAGTCGTCCACGGGTTTTAAACGCCAGCCAGAGCAGACTGAAATAATGAATATCCTTTCGGGCTTTGTTTTTCATTTCCGCCCAGGCAGGAATGAGCAGAACCGCCAGGTAATAGCTGACATAGACCGCCAGCAGGACGATGGCCCCGCTGACGAGAACGAACGGCACCAGAGGAATACCCATAATGGCGGCAGGCCGCGTCAGTGCTTTATTCAGCGTAGCCATCGTTGCCTCTCTTATGACGCCCAGTAGGCACCGAAGCCGGACGCGCCGACAATCAGGATCGCGCCGATGATGACGTTACGCATGTCGTGCAGGCTCTTGCCGTCGAACAGCACCTTGTAGCCCACCCACATGGTCGCCAGCGTGATGGTGACGGCGGCCAGTCCCAGCAGGCCGGTCGAGGTATTGCTCAGTGTTTCATTGGCCTTGTTAAAACCACTGTCCGCCGCCAGCACCGGGGAAGACAGCAGCACGGAAACAACAGCGTAGTAACGGCGTTTATGCATGATCATTTCTCCTCATCAGGGATAACAGGGATAGCGCCGCGAATGACGGAACCGGGATAATGCAGGGAAGTCAGGATCGGCGCAGTGGCACCGGCTGGCTCGTCGCGCAGCACAACGGCGGGATAGCGGACAGGCGGTTGCGCGTTCCGGTCAGGGTCACGCTGCCGGTCTTCCCGGGTGGACGGGACGACATAGCCAATGCGCTGCACGTAGCTGGTCTGGTTAAAGGCCGATTCCGGTCGCTGGCCGGTTTCAAAGTTGCCGGAGTAGTAACAACTGAGCGCCCGTTTCAGTGTTCCGCCGCGCCGGTAACAGTCGGCGAGAATGCGCTCAAATACCGACAGATTGATGCAAGGGTTAAGCAGGTCGCTGGCCGTGACGCCGTAATGGCGGAAATTGGTGCTGGTGATTTGCATCAGGCCGACCGAATAGCGTCGGCCCTGTGCAGCCAGCTGTCTGGTGAGGTGGATCGCCTCCGGCAGGCTCGTGGGGAAATGTGAAATCACGCCCCGGCTGTCTGGCAGAGTTTCAGCAATGGCGTAAGGGTGGAAACCGGATTCGACCCGTGCGACATCAAGTGACGTGGCCGGGTGAATACTGGCGGCGCACTGCACCGCCAGTGCCAGAAAGGCAGTGGTGGAAAGCATGCTGGCCTCGTAACAGAGAGAACGGCGGCTTATAGAAAAGTACGCCGCCGGTGGAGAAGAAGAGAAAATGGATTAAGCGGCAGAGGCATCCTGTGAAATGTCGCTTTCTTCTCTCGGTTCGAGCAGCACCAGCCTGCCGGAAACCGCAATACCGGGTATCAACACGATATTCAGGCCGGGCTTGCAGTTATGCGCGAAGGCAACGCCAACTTTTGTCCAGTACGTGTTTTTTTCACCCTGTGCATCGGGCTGACTTTCCTGGGTGACAAATACGTGATAAATGGGTTTTCGCATGAAGTCTCCTCTAATAAAAACATCGATGAGTTAAATAAATGTCACATCCCAATTCTGCATTCCGGTTTTAACGGGGCAGCGAGAACATTCAGCGGCACCCTGAATTGTGGTCACGTGACAGCCCGATCCATTTTTTTAAAGAGCAATACCCGGCCCGGACGAATTAACGTCTATCTTGGCAACCATGCTGTAATGGCAATTTCAGGATCGGATATTTATCGCAGGATATAAACGACAAACTCAAAATAAAAAGAAGAGAGATTAATAAGTGGGGAATTTAAGATGCTATGAGAAGGATAAAAGTATAAAAAAGAAAATAGAGACTCATTTAAATTTAATGAGAATGATAAGGACGTGCAGAGAAATAATATCTTCGCACGTCATTGTTGCCATGATTAACGTCTACGGCGCTCAAGTTTTTCCTGACATTCCGTACAGGTGGTTACGCCCGGCAATGTCTGTCGTCGCTTTTCAGGAATGGGTTTACCGCATACACGACAGTGGAGTAATGACGGTTCTAACCCAGGTTTAAAACGATTCTGTTCAATCATCTCCTCTAGTCGCTGTTCATTAAATTCCTGATCGCGATCAATCTCATCCGGCATGGGGCACCCTCCTGTTAGCGACGACCTCCTGTTCGCACAGCGTAATACGCTTCCAGACCGTTGTGAGTGACAGTCCTTCGGTCCTTGGCAGCAGGGATTCAGTCACCTTCATCATTGCTATCAGCGCGTCGGGCGATTCCAGGTTGTCCACCCGGCATCGTTGCCATTGCCGCCAGATCTCGGTATCCGTCTCTTCATCTGGCTCAGGTGTGCGCCCATATGGCACGCTGATACCCAGTAACCGTCGGCGAAGGCTGACCTCATTTGACGTCAGGCCAAAATAGCGGTTGAGCAAAGCGATAGAACCACCCAGGCGGATAGCGCGTTTAATCTGCTGTTGTCGCCGATATTCCTGACGTGCCTGTGTCAGTAAATGAGACAGAACATCATGGCTGACAGTAATCGAAATGAAGGGTGCCGCCGTCCGGCTGACAGTAAACAGTTCATCAAGAGATAACTGATCGAGAGCATTTATTTCGTCGAAAGTAAATCCCAGAGCTTCGCAGTGGCGAATATTGCCTTGTTTTAGTGCATGCAGTGCATCGGTCATGATGGCGTAATTAATTGATGGGATCATTCTGTTATCTCCTCAATTTGTTGGGAGGAAAGTTGAGTACATAAACGGATGTTTTAACTACTCTCACGTCTGGATAATTTCCGGTTGATCCATTCATCAAGTTCCGATTCGAGCCATGCCACACTGGCAGGGCCGATTTTAATGGAACGAGGAAAGTCGCCATTTTTCATATATAGGTAGATCTGCGAGCGTTTCAGGCCGGTTTTTTCTTCGACCTGTTTTAAACGTAATAACTGGTGTGTTGTCATTGTCTGCTCCTGCATCAAAATTAACCGAGGTATCCGACAATCATAAAAAACACAGGTAAGAGCGGAGGGAAAGTTTCTGAACCCTTATTAAGGGTTACAATACCCTTATTACGAGTTTTTAGGATGAATGAAATGTCTTAACTTTTGCGTTTAATTGCCAGAGTAGTGGCTTGTCCTTTTTAGTAGATAATCGATTTGATAGTTTGATTATTCTATTAGGTGAGAGATAAGGCAGGTTTGATATGAAAAGAAATGGGATTCGACAGGGAATGAAAAAAATTAGTGGGAGTGTGAGCACGTATTATGAATGGTTTTACAATTGATATGGATATTATTCGGGTATGCCATATTATTTTGAACTCTGATTCGGGGATCCGCGTTCAAGCGCTCTTTTCAGCGTGTCCGCGCTCAGATGATCGGTAATACCATCGACTGATGCCCATTCTTCAAAAATGGGAAGAAGTTTATAGGGATGCCTGAGCAGTGGACTGATCGAATCATTATGTTTGCATGCTAACCAGAATAAGCGTGAGAGAGGTGTGGAAAGCCTACTGGATGAAGTGTGGGTAAAGCGATCTGCATGTGTACCGAGTAATTTATCAAGTTCCTCTTGTCGTATTACAAAGCAGGCATCTTCCGGGAGTTCATAAACAGGAAAATATCCTTTACCGGAAAAATTCATGAATCTGTTTACTGATTCATCCTCATAAATATCTGCAATGATATGCGCCGGTAATCGCGTGATTTGCTGATTAATTCTGTCCTGCCATGTCTTTTTTTCAAAAATCTGATATGATTGGCCTGCCAAAGCAATTGTAATACCATAATTGGCATTATTTGCACCTGTAATAGGTAACGGCATATTTAGAGAATGTGCAAGTAGTCGCTGAATGAGAACGAATTCATGTCCCAGCATACCTATGTTCATGACTAATTGAGCAGGTGAGATATATTCCCCCTCTGTACTGAGAATTAAACCTTTACCATTTAAAAATACATTTCGTTCAAGCATGCAAAGCCGATATGGTAGAGAATCGCCTACTGGGCGTAGTTTTATTTTGTTCACTGAGGAACGAATTTTTCTCAGTATAACAGGTGACTGAAAGTATATCGAAAGTGAAATGTTACCATATAAGGCATGTCGATAAATATCATATTCTGCTATTTTTATATCCCTAAGTTTATTGGTTATTTTTACTGCTTCACGGATGGTAACCCAGGCTGGCTTAGGGAAAAAGGTATTGACTTTACTAACATCATTTTGCATAAAATAAACTCCTTGAATATCACAGAGTAAACATGATATTACTTGCTATGCTTAATAATTTTACTCTTGTAATCTTTGATGTATTTTAAAAAATCGTGTGCCACTGCCTACGGATAAATCAGATTATATACTCAGAAAGTTTTAAGATTGTCATGCATGATGTTCATAAAGTTAATGATGCCGTTTTCCGCAGCATTCACATACGTTGCGGTAACAACTGTTACCACAATCATTATGTTATAGTGTTGGCCTCGTCTGATTATGAAGAGTCTGCGAAATTTTTATCCGTATCAATACCGATTAAAGGTCGTTTCTGGAGTATTGATAACCATGCTCCAGCTGCTGCAATAAAACAGGTCAAAACTCCCAACAGGAAGGAAATAACACTCAGCTTTCCTGCAATAAGTAACAGCCCTGCTACTGTAGCAGTGGCTTCAGCAGCGCCCCAGACACAGGTCTGTATTGCCATTACAACAGATCGACGTCCTCGCCAGATTCTAACTGCCTGCGCCTGATACAACGGACCACAAATCATTTCTCCGGTTACTATCAGGACGACAACGATATACAGAACGGCTTGCTGCTCAGATGAGAATATTAATAATGCACATCCTGAACCGATACATAAGTTTGAAATAACAACCCGCCATAGTCGGCTTATCCTCTGTGAGAATGAAGTGATATAAACCTGTCCGATAATGATGATAATACTTGATAGAAGAAATAGAGTGCCTACCAGTTCACTGGAAAACTTTTCCACCGCATAGGTCGGCAATACATAATAAAACTGGGCATAGCCAACCATCGTCAGGAAATTAATCACCATAAAAGCGATAATTTGGTGATTACCAGTATCCTCTGATGAATTCGCTGTTTCACTTTTTGTGTCAGCCACCTCAGGATGGGTTGCAGAGGGTAGAGGACGGGTGGCTATTGCGCCCAGTGTCCCAAGTAACAAGGGAAAGGCAACAAACCAGTAACCTGTACCTGAAAGCATGAAGGACGCCAGAAATGGTGCAATACCAGCGCCAGCATTGGCTGCAACGTTTTCATATGAAAGCACACGCTCATGCTCGCCGTCATGGAAAACATGCACGATGTATGAAATTTGCGATATGACTGATACAGAGTTAGTCAGGCCAAATAACGTTGCAAGAACAATCCAGACAAAGATATCAGAAACGCCCATTGCTGCTGCAACGAGCATCAGGAATGCTGATATGGCAACACCCAACAGCGTCAGTGCGATCTCTGCTTTTCGTTCTGTTTTGTCCAGCAGGCGATGGAAAGCGAGCGCGCCTGTACGGTTCGCCACAATAGCAAACCCGACGACGATACCGGCAGCGCTACTGCTGAGTCCCACAACGCTATTAAGCCAGACAGCCATGAAGGGATAAAAAAAGCTCCAGGCCGCAGCTGAGAAAAAGCGAATAATGTATATCATTTGAATACAGGTATCCTGTCCCCATGGTCAGTTTTTACGCGTATCAGGTTGATTTCCTGCTGAACAATGTCGGTGTACCCGGTAAGCATCCCGACCCACGAATAATCCGATACCCCCACAGGCTGGATGCGGCTGCCTGGACTGGCTATCGGGGTATGAATGGATGAAATCGCCGGAACGTCCCATCCACGGATAACCGATTCTTCTGCCAGACCATACCAGTAGCTCAAGGTATTATTGATCTGCGCTGCTTGGTCATATGCGGGGACGGATTCTGCCAGACCTAATGGGAGTAATGCTGCATGCTGCAAAACAGTTGAAGGAGAATATCCATAGGCCAGAGCAACCTGTTCTACGATAGTTGCCCCACCTAAACGTCCCATATTGGCATCAATAAGATATGCTGTCGTATCTGTGGCGATAAATTCACAGTGGAAGAATCCGTTATCAAATCCTGAACGTAAGACAAGATCGTGAATAGCCGCCTGAATTTTTGCATGTACGATGGGCTCAATACCGCAGTCGTTTGGAAAATGGTTTGCCACCTCAGTAAACCGAACTCTTTCACGTCTGGACAACCCTAGGTAAATAGTTTTACCTCCCTGCACAAATCCTTCCATGCTCACTAGCGTTCCTGAACAATATTCTTGGATAATCCAGGGAAGGGTTTCACAGGATTTAGCACCGCTTGCTATTATCGCTGACTTGATCGTATGCGTCGGGTCCCGGTCTGCTTCAATATGCAGTGTGGATGTAGCAAGCGCGCCTGAACCGATCGCTGGTTTCAATATGATCGTATTGTTTTCACGTACCTTAAGCCAAGGTAGAACGAATTTATCTTCGGAAAATGAGATTTGTACCTCTTCCGGAACATGCTCAGGGACGATCTTACCGACCGCATATTTTGACGCCAGCTCAGCAAAGACGGAGGGTGGTCCTCTAAAGTTAAACTCCTCCGCGATTTTGTTGACCATCGGGAATAATTCATCAAAAAAAGTAGTAATGCTGTGGATATTCTGAGTGACATCCGGATTGGCATTCAAATAGTCAGACAGAGCATTATGGTCAGAAAAAAGAGGAATACATTGAACATCACTAATTGCTTGTAGGGCATCGCCACAAAGTGCAGATTTATCAATAGAAAGAATAAGGTCGTGACCTGCATTGCGAATAGCGTCACTAATATATTTCACCGATATCTTGTTTATTCCTACGATTAATATGTATTGCATACTAAATATTCCCGTTTTAGTGTAACCAGAATAGTTCTGCTGAATCCGCTCAATACATTTTTGCTGGATTCATGATATTATGTGGATCCAAAGCAGACTTAATGGCTTTCATCAAATGCAGGGCTGCACCATGCTGCACTGGCATCCATTTTATTTTTCCCTGTCCGACACCGTGCTCGCCACTGATGGTTCCACCATATGACAAAGCTCGTTCAGCCAGACGACTCAGAAATCCCTGTATAACAGGAGTTTCTTCCTCTCCTTCACGGAGCATAAGTAAAAGATGGAAATTACCGTCTCCAACATGCCCTATTAAGGGAGCCTTGAGCACTGTATTCGCGATATCCGTTTCTGTTGCAGAAATACAAGCACTCAGGCATGACAGAGGGACACAGATATCCGTAGGGATCCCCTGGCAACCTTCATAAAAGGCATGGAATGCCCACCACGCATCATGACGTGCTACCCACAGTGCTTCTCTTTCTTCTGGATGAGAAGAAAGCTGTACTTCCCCCCCGTACCTGTGCACATGTTCTTCAAATAACGCAATATTACCTGGCATTGACAGGCTATTAACGTGTAACTCCACAAACAAATGCGGTTTTTCTGATAATCCCAGTTTTGAATAAGCATTACATGCCCGAACTGCGGAAACATTAAGGAGTTCAATACGTGCAATAGGTAGTGCAGATTTCAAGGTGTCTGTCACAGCCCTGACGGCATTCTCTACTGAGTCAAACGCACAAACACCGGAAAGAATAACTTCAGGGAGTGGATGAAGCTTAACGGTTAACTCACTGAAAATGCCTAGTGTGCCTTCCGAACCAACGGCAAGTGAAAGCAGGTCAAGCCCCATAGCTGATTTCACCGCTCTGGATCCTATGTTTGCTATAGACCCGTCAACCATGACAAGACGGGCAGCCCGGACATTCGTTGCCATCGTGCCATAACGCACTGAGTTTGTTCCTGAGGCACGGGTTGCGGCCATACCGCCAATTGAGGCATTTGCACCTGGGTCAACTGAAAAAAACAACCCTGTTCCCCGGAGAGCTTCATTCAATTGTTCGCGCGTGACACCGGGCTGGATTGTCGCGGTCATATCTTCAATGCTGATGTCCGTAATGGCATTCATTTCAGAGCAATCAATGCATATACCTCCTTGCGGGGCATTGATCTGTCCCTCGATCGAGGTCCGGGCACCACTTGGTATCATGGGCAGTCCTTCAACAGAACAGAACGTCACGATATCCACGATATCCTGCTCATTTCGGACGATCACAACCCCATCGGGAGGACTAAGAGTAATTCCCGTCGGAGCTTGGCAGTACTGTTCTCTGAATGTCGGCTCCGTATGAAAATGATCGCCAAATTTTTCCTGTAATTTTTCGATAACTGATATGTTCATTCATTGCCTCCATTGTAAATATAAAATCAGGTCTTTATGGTGGAACTATTCTGGCTTTTTAAACCCTGATGGTTTTCTGGCAGTTCGACCGTCATATTCTGGTCTGCCTGAAATGATCAATTCCAAAAAATAAGGATGTGCATTCTCATCCTCAAGCTGTCGTCCGGATTTAGTGTGTACCTCAATAGCGGAAAAGAGATCAACAAGTCTGTCCTGTATTTGTTCAATTTCCGGCGATTTAAGCGTAACCATTGCACTAAATTTAAATGTCCCATCTATGTCAAAATATTCACTTTTTTCGGGTTTGGACAGGGATTTCTCAGTTTCATAACACATAAATTTGTCTTTAAGATTAATAGATTCTGGGGTCCTTGGCATTCTGAGTGTCGGTGCAAGGCGAACAAAAGGGGCTTCCTCATGATTTCGTTCTTTTGCTACAAGACTCAAAAATTCGACCACACGAGAATCGAATGCAATGTCAAGTTGATGGCAAACTTGTTTAATTTCAGCCACGGATGCAGTGTCAACCATATATAGATATGTCATAAGCGGCCATAAATCAAAATTGTTCTTAAATCCTCTAATTATTTCATCAGAAATAATAAATTCGCGTTCATATCGACTTAGGCTGAGTGCGCGGCGTAATATTTTGGAATCATGGTCTCTCAGTTCTAGTCTTGAAGACAGATCTCTTGTTTCTATTCCTTTCCCAAATAGCATTTCATGCATATCAGAAGGTAATAAATCCTTAAAATAATGCCAGAAATAATCAAAGCTTGATTTGCTTGATGTTTCTATACCAAGAGAGTTGTGGAGTTCTACTGCTGAGTCTATACTGAGATATTTCCTGCCTGCTTCGATATCACGATAATAATTAGCAGAAAAAGGAATATCTATCCCTTCCAGAAATGTCGAAACTTTAAGATGTCCCCTTTCAACACGAAGTTGTGTCAGGAATGAACCAAGAGCATGTTTTTCATCTGTCTTGTTAGACGTTTTACCAGGGAGACTATCTACGTGTTTTGTTTCGTTTTTATCTGTTCTCATACCAGAGGCTACCATCGTTATTTGTTGATTAGATATTGACTCTATAGACATCTACCAGGTTAACCTGAATTATCAGAGAGCCTGAGTGCTATACGCGTCATGTTTTTTTTGATTTTCAACGTGGAAAATATCATCCCGATCTCTTTTGTATCTTTTACATGTGTACCTCCACAAGGAATTGACCATCGTCCACACTTCCATATCCGAAAGTTATTTCCCTGTTCGGGAACATTTACAGTTTGTATCTCATGTCCCGATGAACAAAATTCATTTAGTTCTGTTGTTGCCTTTTCAAGAATATCTTTATCAATATAGTCAAGAAGTTGATAATGATTCTCTCCGCTTTCATCATTGAGTGGTGAACGAACAGGGTAAGGGATTGAATGGCCTGTTACCTGCTCGAGTATACAATGGATCAGATGTACAGCCGAGTGTATACGCATCTGGTGATATCGCAGATCCCAATCAAGAATAGCAGTCACTTGCTGACCTGCCTGCTTTTTCAGCAAGTCAAAACCGATCTCATTAATATCAAGATAGTGTCTGATCTCTTCATCTTTTCGTTTTGTTGTGAGAACACCGATTTTTTGTTGTGATGTCAGCATATCCGGTAAAACAAGATAACCTCTGTCACCCAATTGCCCACCACCCTGTGGGTAAAAAATGGTCGGACTGAGGACACAATAGGGAGAATTTGACTCATCAAGGTTAACATGAAGGAGTCGCGTTTGGGTTTGACTTAGATAGGGGGCTGTATGGTATAGCCCAGGTACTTTATTCATATTCTTAAACCTCAATTGAATAGATACTTTTAATTATTTATTTGAATGAATGTAAATAACCTTGGCAGAATCTATGCTTTTAGTTCTTTCTCTAAAACAAAGAGTAACTTTTCCATTTGTTCCCGGGGTCCGAATGAAATTCTCAGGCAATGATCCAAAGAATAATCGGTCAGCCTGGCTATAAGGAAACCTTCACTGTTAAGACTGTTCTGGATCTCCCGGCTGCGTTCTTCACTGTCAAATTCAACAAAGACGAAATTGACATATTGGGCACTGGCTTTGACTCCGTAATCTTCAAATAAATCTACCAGTTTTCTTCCCCAGCTAAGACAATATTCTGTTGTTTTGAAAAGATGCTCACGATCCTGTAGTGCATGTTCACCAGCAAGAGCAGATAAAGCACTGACATTGTAAGGCGCCCGGCGAGCTTCCAGTTGTGGATACAGATCTGTGCTGACGTAAGCCCAGCCAAGACGCAATCCGGCAAGTCCATACGCTTTTGAAAATGTTCGTAAGCATATTGAGTTAACGCGTTTATGAACTATTTGAATACCTGCCGTATTTTCGATATCAGGTGTAAATTCTGCGTAGGCCTCATCAATGATAATGGTCGTTTCTGGCGGTATGGTTTCAACTAAAGATATCATTTCTGAAGGTGCAATATAGTGACCCAAAGGATTAGAAGGATTAACTAGGACCAGAATGTCAGGTTTATGACTGACCGCCTCTTTTAAATCCTCAGGGAGGATGCGCCCACTTTTCACTGGGATCTCACTGTATAAGGCTCCGAGAATATCAGTTCTCTTTTTGTACATCATAAAACTGTGACGAGGAGCGGTAAGCCGTGCACCCGGTTTCAGCAGACTACGCAGTGTGATATCAATCAGTTCGTCAGAGCCATTACCCGTGATGATCTGTTCCGGATTAATATTCCAGCGTTCTCCAATTGCTGCTCTCAGTGCATTGTAGGTGGGATCGGGATACAGGCTCAGCAAAGACAGATCATATTGTCCTGTTTGTATTATGTCTGGTGAACCCAACGGATTTTCATTGGCGTGCAGGCGGATGGAAGCATTATTATTTGCTCCCTCAACACATTCCCGGATTTTTTTAGAGAACATCATGAGTGGCCTCCAAGTATCCGGGATACGAGTTCTTCCAGATAAGGTGTTATTGACTCGTCATGGTCCAGATAAGGGACTGACTCCCTCACTTTTGCGTACCACAGGCGACCTGAATTTCCTAATTTTGTAGCATCCCTGATATCAGCTGCCTGAGCGGCGCAGATCAACTCAAAAGCAATAACATAGCGGGTATTCTGGAGCACCTCCGCCGTCCTGCGAGCAGCAACCAGACCGAAAGAGACTACGTCCTGAAAATCACCTGTTGTTGTTAGTGTTTGTATTGATACAGGTGTAGCCAGAGAACGATTTTCCGCTGTGACAGAAGATGACATAAACTGTCCCCCCATTAAACCAAACCGCAGCCCACCATTTTCTGCACATAGAAAAGAGGGGAGCCCGTTGCTGTTCGCACTGGTCAGCAATCTGTCTATTCGCCGGTCAGATAAGTTACACATGGTAATGATTGCTATCGTCAAATAGTCCATCGCGGCGGATATATACTGTCCGTGAAAATGACCGTTATGGAAAACCTGACCGTTTTCGGGTGTGATAAGGGGGTTATCATTTGACGAATTTAATTCATTACTCACTATTCGTTCCACAAATTCTATTGTCTCCAAAACCGGGCCAAGTATCTGTGGTGTGCAGCGAATTGAATAGGCATCTTCAATCGGCATATCTTCTTGTTTGATGCTATTCGTAAGCCTGCTTCCGAGTTCTGATGAAAGCTGTATATCATCAACCGCCAGCCTTGTTCCCTGGAGGTTATTCCATATCATCTCTGCAATTTTTTGCTGGCCTGTATGCGGTTTTAGTTGATGAACGTCGGGATGAAATGGCCGAATCCGGGCAAGAAGCGTTTCTGAGGCAAAGGCGGAGATTGACGCATATTGTTCAAGAAGTGACCTGGTTTCGATGACATTCAGGGCGGCAAGCGCAACCATGCAGGAGGTGCCGTTGATGAGTGCCAGCCCTTCCTTATAACTTAGCTCAAGCGGTGCGAGCCCCAGCTGGTGCAGAATATCTTCTGCAGCCAAGCGTTCACCATTGAACCAGGCATTGCCCTCACCAGTGAGCATACGGGCCATGGCTGCCAGTGGCCCCAGATCTCCGCTGGTGCCCAATGACCCTTTACGTGGTATCTCAGGAATCAGACCAGCGTTGTAGATTGCGATAAATCGATCGAAATTTTCCAGAGATAATGCTGAGTTGCCGCGAGAAAGTGAGATAATTCGGGCGAACATAGTTGCCCGGCAAATTATATCTGAAAATCTTTCACCAACATTTGTCGCAACACCACGGATAAGGTTTTTTTGTAATTCTTCAGCCCTTTCGAGCGGAACGAGATGATCGACAAACCCACCCATCCCAGTGTTGACACCATATATAACCGAGCCTTCTTTCACTAATTTTTCAAGGGCTCGTCTTGATGCGGCAATTCTTTCTCTGGTTTCTTCTGAAGCAACTATTTTTTTACTGAACTGAGAGAATTCAATAAAGTCTTTCAGACTGACGTTACGGCCTGGGCTGAGAATGAAGGTATCGCCTGTGGATGTGCTATTATGCTGTGTAATATTCATGACCATTTTCCTTCTGTTTGTTTGAATTAATGTTCAGTCCAGTCGGCAATAATGACGTTAATCTCTCTGTTTCCTGAAAATGCATGCCTGCCATGAGCAAACTGCAGGTTATCGAGCAGCAAAATATCGCCGGTGTTGAGATTCACGTCCTGTTCTAACCCCTTGACCAGATGAAATAAGTTAAGTGTCAGTTCTTCCGGTAGCGGTTCTCCATCGCCGAAACACATGGATTCGAGAAGTTCAGGACAATTCTGAGCAGCTTCTTTTAACTCTTCTTCGTCTTCGTTTCTGGAATCCACCCGTGCCCATTCAATCATCGCAGCAGCACCCCAGAAATGTGCCTGATTGCACCAGATCAACTCATTTTTACGAGGATGCTGACGCACCGGTGAAATACAGTCCTGCCAAAGGATTAAATCATCATTCCACCATTCAAATTCCCAACCCCTGGAGCGGCAGGCAAACTCTGCCTCTTCTTTTGTTTTTGCAGAAAGCGCTTCCTGCCAGCTTTTTTTTATTCCGGGTTTCAGATGAACTCGGTTTTCATCCGGCAGTGTTCTACGCAGTCTGAGGCCGCGTTCTGTCAGAAGTTGTAATGTTGAAGGCTCGACCAGTTTTGTTATTCGGCGCATATCGCCAATGGTAGATTCTCCGCCCTCTGTGGCGGGTTTGACGCAAGAGAAGGCAATGATTTCCGGTGGGTGTTTTACATAGGCCATTTCCTGATGGAGGATGATTGACCATGCCGGAGGCGTTCGGGTTGCCTCCATCACTTTACCTTTTATGGTTGAACGGGGAGATGAACCACCAATGTAATCTCTGGTGCGAAAACCTAGCGCATTCATTATCACTTCAAACACAGCGGGTTCTGCACTTTGCACAACGCCGCGTAGTAGCAACGCTCCGTTATTGAGCACTGCTTCCCGAATATCTGGTGCAGTTTGAGTAAAGAAGTTTTGCGTATCAGTGACCGATAACCCATCAACGGTGAATCCAGACAGTCCACTCTCATTACATTCTTTCAACATCACCATCTTAGTCTCCTTGAGTCTTAAGAAATGTTGATATGTCTGTCTACTAATTAATCGCCATGAATCATCAAAGTCAACAAAAAGATTATTTTTTCTTTTAAAAGAAATAAAATGTACTCAAACATCTTTTATTGATATTTATTTTATTTAAA
>NZ_JADBQK010000030.1:51217-84608 GCF_014895885.1 Enterobacter cloacae complex sp. P17RS | reverse complement strand
TCTACCATGTCCCCGAACAAGTGTTCACTATGTCCCCGGACCGTACAGTGGGAGAGGGACGGGGTGAGGGCATCAGGCCGCACGTTTCCCGTTCTACAACGCATCCTCAATCACCCACACGCTGACGCTTCCCCCTTTACAGGTAAAGGTGCCTTCGCCATCCGCCGCCGTGGTGACCGTTTCTTCACGATTGCCGAGAAAATCACGCCACGTTTTGTTGCCGTAGTTTTCCCCCAGGCAAATTACCTTCTCGCCGTCGTCGCCGTTCGACATCACCACCACGCAGCCGGGATCATCTTCCGTGCCGCTGCGGCTGAAGGCGATGCAGTTAGGATGGTCAAAAAACAGCGTCTGCACGCCGTGGGCAAAGCGCTGGCGGGCGAGGATCAGCTCGTGAAGCTGCTCAATCACCGGCATATCAATATGGTATGTTTCACCGTCCCCTCCCGTATCGTCATAGCTTGCGCCGAACAGATCCGGATAGAAGACGCTCGGCACGCCGTTTTCCCGCAGCAGGATCAGCGCGTACGCCAGCGGTTTAAACCAGGCTTCGACCGGGGCTTCCAGCGCCTGCAAAGGCTGGGTGTCATGGTTTGCGACGAGGGTCACCGCATGGAACGGGTCGGCCTCCACCAGCGTACCGGTGAAGATCTGGCTCATGTCGTAATCTCGTCCCTGACGTGACGCTTCGTGGAATTTCATCTGCAGGGGGGCATCAAACAGCATGGTTTTACCGTCGACCTGGTCAATATAGGCCTGAAGTTTATCCACCTCATGAGACCAGTATTCCGCCACGATAAACAACGGCTGTTCGGCGACTTCCTGGACGTGCTCAATCCACTCTTTGTAAAACCAGGCGGGAATATGCTTGACGGCGTCCAGACGAAAACCGTCGCAGCGCGTCTGTTCCATGACCCAGCGGGCCCAGTATTTGATCTCCTCGGTGACGGCGTGATTGCGAAAGTCGATGTTTTCGCCCATCAGGTAATCGAAGTTACCCATCTCATCATCGACCTGGTCATTCCAGCCTTCGCCGGTGTAGTCGTTGACGATTTTAAAGATCCCGTCTTCATCCGGGTTTTCAATATGGTCGACGCCACTAAAGCATTTGTAATCCCAGATAAACTGTGAGTATTGCCCGGCGCGGGCGGGGAAGGTGTAGCGAGTCCAGGCCTCACACTCGATGATTTCATCATCAATTTGTGTACGGTCCTGTTCGTTCACGCGCTGCACGCGGACAGGCTCTTTCTCATCTGCCCCCATTTTGTGGTTAACCACCACGTCCAGCAGGACGGCAATCTCGTTGCTTTTGAGGGCGTCGATGGCTTCCAGCAGCTGCGCTTTGTCACCGTATTTCGTGGCGATACTGCCTTTCTGGTCAAACTCGCCGAGGTCAAACAGATCGTAAGAGTCATAGCCAACCGAATATCCGCCGGAAGCCCCTTTATACGCGGGCGGCAGCCAAATCATGTTGATGCCGATTTCATTAAGATTGGGGGCTAACGCCGTGACTTCTCGCCACAATTCACCGCCAGCGGGGTAATACCAGTGAAAGCATTGTAACAGGGTGGGGTTTTTCATCGTCCGTGCTCCAGAAGCCATATGGCAGACTTCTGGAGTATGGATGAAGAAATCATAGTTGTGTGTCGCGGGTAACACTTTCTGGATAAAGAATATTCCCTGACAGCTTTCCATAGGTAGAGGTGATGGATTGCTGTTTGCCGGTTTGATCGATGAGATGCCTAAGCTCATCCATTCGAATTGCCAGTAACTCTTTGAGTTGACTTTCATTTTTGAGCACGTTTTCAAGCAAGAATCTGGCCTGTTCGATATGGGGCCGTGGTGCTGATGCTATTGGATTAAGCGAAATATTTTCAATAAGTTGAACATAAGTGATTTCTTGCGTGATGAGATCGTCCCACTGGCCTGCTTTAGCCAGCTTGAGCATTGAAAGGCTGAGATCATGTAGCGCCTGCCAGGCGCTAAGAGCAGAGTTGGGGTTGTTCATTAAAAATTATCCTGGTGAGAGGAGACATTAGAGCCAATTTGTTTCCACGCGTCAGCAATGTTATTCAATAAGTCCTCAACTTCGACAATTGCCCCTTCGTCATTACGTAAATTAGCGTGTAACAGACGACGAATCATATAGTCATAAAGTGCTGCAAGGTTCGCAGAAAGCGGACCTTCAATCTCCATGTTCAAACCAGCCTTCAACCCGTTGTCGATGATATTTATCGCTTTCGACAAAGCTTCACCTTTTTCGGCAACACGACCCTCGTTGAGAAAAAGCCGAGCACGGACAAGGGCACTGAGTGCCCCGTCAAAAAGCATGGTCACAAGTTGGTGCGGATTTGCACTCATTACCGCACTTTCAAGACCGATTTGTTGATATGCACGCGCACCAATTTGTGAGTACATGATTATTCCTTAACTGCTGGACGAACTAAATTGCTGTTTCAGATAGGTGGATGTATTGTTCATTTTGCTCATCAACGTATCCAGATTCGTGAATTGCGCCTTATATCGCGCCATTGTGGCTTCTATATTTGCTTCCATCGCGTCATAGCGTTGATCAAGCGTTTTAAGCGTCGTGTTTATACCGTCAGTCGCATTCTTGATAATCCCTTCTTTACCCGCGGTCGTGCTTAACATGTTTGTGAGCATCGTGCCCATTTGTGTCGCAAGGCCGGTTGCTTTCCCATCACCGGCAAAATATTCCTGTACCGCTTCTGGATTATCCGTTAACGCTTTGCTCAATTTGGTCGAGTCAATCTTAAGATTGCCTAACGAACCGTCGGCCCCCGTCGCGGTATCTTGCGTGACACCCAGCTGAGCCAGAATTGCATAAGAGCCTGACTGCACCTCAGTTAATAATCCGCGTAGCTGAGATTGCACCGAGCGTACCGTGCTATCGCCAATTAACGCGCCGTTATTTGCAGACTGGCTTTCACCGGCATCAACCTTTATATATTTGGTGACGGATGTAATGGTCGACTGTAAAGCATTATAGGCAGTTACCCAGTCAGTTATGGCTTTTTGAGTGGTGTCAGCAGCACGAGTAATATCCAGATTTTCACTGCTCGTGCTCTCATTTTTAAGACTCAGGGTAATACCCGGCAGGGCATCAGTAATCGTGTTAGTTGAACGCTCAATCGTGATGTCGTTGATAATAACTTGCGAATTTTTGGATGCCGTCTGTTGATTCATCACGCCTGTGTGAGTTGAAGAATCATATCCAATGATATTTTGTAATGTGCTGTCGCCCGAGACGCTCACCGTCATATCATTTGCTGTACCAGATGTTTTAGAGGTCAGCATTAAAGTGTAGTCACCGTCTTTCGCTTTAATGACGGTAGCAGTAACGTTCCCGTTCGCTTTGTTGATCGCGCTGGCGATTCCATTTAATGAGGTATCGGAATCACCGAGCGTAACGGTCAGCGGCGTTGTCGAGCCGGCTTGTGCAATGGTTATCGTACGAGTTCCACCCGTTGTTGCGCCTAACTGCGAGGTCGCGCTAGCCTGGCTCGCAGTAGTCAGTACCTGTGCTTTTGCCAGCGATTTAACCTGAACGGTATAGCTGCCGACGGTGGCTCCCGTTGCCGTGGTTGCCGTAAAGGAGGTATTGGTCGATCCGACTGCTGTTGCGTTCCATGTGTCAGTTTTAGAGAGTGCTGCAGTGGCGGTATTGAGCGTTTGCATCGCACTTTGCAGCTTACTGAATGCGCTGAGCTGCGCATTATAAGAGGTTTGCTGATTCGTTATTGTTGTTAATTTTGTTTTTTCAGCGGTTTCAAGGTTAGTGTAGAGCGTCTGTAAGTCCAAACCTGAGCCGACGCCAAGACTACTGATTGTTGCACTTGCCATTAGATTGTTTCCTTTAGTCAATGGTAGTTTCAGCTAGTTATCGGCGAGAGGAGAAAATAGTTTAATCATTAGTTGATAAAATTATCGGCAGAATAAGCGGCATTCCTTTCGGCATATACCCTCTTTGTTATCGGTAGGAAGGATGCAGTTCGGGGATATTTCTTCTTGCAATAAAAGGCTGAACGCCAGTTGAAATCGTGGTTTTTTACCATGCTGATGAATATTTTTCATTTAAAATCAGCTAATTAAAAAAAACTCAATGAAAATTCTAAAGTCTTCATGACGTTCGTCGATAACCTTTTTGACGGTGAGAGACGCCGTGAGTGTTAAGCACCGACCCTAGAATCCAATTTGAAGGAATTAAAATATGTCAGTAATCAATACTAACCTGTTATCCCTTTCTACTCAGAACAACCTGAATAAATCTCAGTCTGCTCTGGGTACCGCGATTGAGCGTCTGTCTTCTGGCCTGCGTATCAACAGCGCGAAAGACGATGCTGCTGGTCAGGCGATTGCTAACCGCATGAATTCACAGATCAAGGGCATGACTCAGGCTGCTCGTAACGCCAACGATGGCATTTCTATGATTCAGACTGCTGAAGGCAACCTGAACGAAATTAACACCAACTTGCAGCGTATCCGTGAACTGTCTGTACAGGCAGCAAACGGCACCAACCAAGATACTGACATGGCCTCTATCAATACCGAGATCAACCAGCGTCTATCTGAAATTGACCGTATCGCAGGTGCTGCGAACTTCAACGGTAAAAACCTGCTGGATGGTTCTCAGAGCGGCGGCGTAACCATTCAGGTTGGTGCGAACACTAAAACCGGTGATACCATCAGCATTGGCTCTGATTCTCTGATCAATGCTAAGCTGAGCTCCCTGGCATCCGGTACTGCACTTTCTGGCGGCACTGCAGCAATTAGCGACAACGCCACTGCAAAAGCGGTTATTGATGCAGTTGATACTGCTCTTAAAGGTATCGACGGCGCGCGTAGCAACCTGGGTGCAATGCAAAACCGTTTCGAATCTACAGTTAACAACCTGAACAACTCAGTGACTAACCTGTCTGCTGCACAGTCTCGTATCCAGGATGCTGACTACGCAACCGAAGTGTCTAACATGTCACGTGCACAGATCCTGCAACAGGCTGGTACTTCTGTACTGTCTCAGGCAAACCAGGTACCTCAGGCAATGCTGTCTCTGCTGCGTTAATTCTTACGCCCTTGATATTTCAAAACCCGGCGTTGCCGGGTTTTTGTTATATTGCCTCACTCCACTTTTATGTTGATAGACTTGAAAATATTATGCGCAAAATTTTACTTACCATTGACAGGTTCGAACACTACGGTCAACACGAGAGTATATTTTTTGATTTGATAGAATATTTTCATCGTCATAACTGGCAGGTCGATGTTGTTGCCAAAACAACGGGTCGGTATTGGCTCAACAATTTAAATGTCATAAATGAAAATAAAAACATTCGTTTATTGGAACAACCCAATGGTAAGTTGCATGCTTCCTACGACCTGATGTGGATATTTAACGGCTATATCCCGGCCGTACTGAATACGACTTTTATGCGAGGAGATTGTGTTTCCAGGGTCTTCTTTCATCATTTTTACAGCTATGCTGACTATGATTTACCCTATGGTGCAGATGCTGAAAATGCGCTTTCTAGCACCAGTTTTGCCTGCTCAACCGCCAGCTATGTCCGCTTAGTTGAAAAGGGCATTAAACAACCGCGGATCAAGATTTTTCCGCTTACCATTAATAATCAATTTTCTTCTGCCGGAAGGGACTTCACAGATAAACTCGAAAAAGCACTGCTGATTTCCACTGGTTATAATAAGAATTTAGTGGAGCTTATTGAGTTATTCAAGACCAAAAATATTGAACTAGATTATTATAATCTGGACTCTGCGCCTGGCCCTGTAACGCCAGAATTGCTGTCACAATATCAACTAATTATTGGCGATGAAGCGCGCGCTGTATATGCCATGAGTATGGGGTTGCCGGTTGTGATATCAGACGGTATTTCCTCGCATGGTTATCTAACAGAAGCAAATCTGTTGGAACGATCTGATTATCATTTTGCACTGACAGGTGCTTCCAAAATTGTTAACCAAAACCGCTGGGTCAAAGAAATCCTTGACGGTTACCCGCAGGCAGCCTGCTGGGCCTGGGAATACCGGGCTGAAGCAAACGCGCAATTTTCTTTAGACACCTTCGTTGGCAAGATACTGGATCGTTTACCTGCGCCGAAAAAACTACAAATTTCGCAGGAACAGCACAGTAACCTTGAATTTCATCGTAAGGTTATGGACAGTTTTGGGGAAGAAACAACGCGATCGGTGAGTAGTTGGATAAATGAAAGAAAACCAACTCCGCTGCGTTCCGCTATTATAGGGACTTTGCTTCAGTCTTTCCCTACCTGTGCCAGTATTACTGTCATAATTATTGATCGCGAAGGCGATCGAAATAAGCTGCGTGCGAGTTTGCTTTCTGTTAATAACCAAACACTAAGTGCCGACGCAATCATCGTAGTAGGAAAACTGCCATCATTTGATATTAACGATTGCCCGACAATACGCTTCGTGGATAATCTCAACCGGGCGGTGGATGAAATCACGTCAACTAATCTGCTCATTATGGACTCGGGCAATACTCTGGAAGAGCATGCGCTACTTACCTGTGCCGAGTTTACGATGCGTGATCCCCGGCGGGAACTTTGGTATTTTGACGAGCTCGTTATACGTAATGATGATGAAGATGGCTTAATTCTGAAGCCGGAATGTGATATAGATATGCTGCGTGCACATCCTTACATCGGTTCCAGTGTCTTTGTTTCAAAAGATGCAGTAAGTCGCCACAATGACTTTAATACTGACTATCAGTATTTGAGTCATATCGATATTTGTTGGAAATTAATTGAAGAAAAAGGTCCTCTCGTAATCGGCCATATTCCTGAAGCGTTGATCTCCGGGGCCATCAGCATTAGTGAGTGGTGTAAAAATCCCGCCATCATGGATGAAATGAAAATCATCACTGCCGCGCATCTTTCACGCTGTGGCATACATGCAAAGATCGTAGCTGGCGAAGAGCCTGGCGTTCAGTTCGTGATGTATCAACTTCCAGCCATCGCAAAGGTGTCGGTGATTATTCCAACACGGGACCGTCTGGTGTTACTCCAGCGGTGTATAGACTCTCTGATGGAGAAAACGGCGTACCATCAGTATGAAATTATTATTGTTGATAATGGTTCTACTGATGAAGATGCGAGAAAGTACTTGGACCAGCTTGAGTCCATGCAGTTGGCGCAAATTAAAGTTCTGCGCTGGGATGCGGCGTTTAACTTTGCCTCTATCAACAACTATGCCAGCCGTTATGCAACAGGTGAATACCTGTTGTTTATGAATAATGATATTGAAATTAATGAAGGCAACTGGATGGGGGCATTGCTCGAACTCGCTCAACGCCCGGAAGTCGGTATAGTAGGTAGTAAACTTGTCTATCCTGATGGCACGCTGGAGCATGGTGGGTATATCACGGGCATCAATGACGGCGTGACTGTCTGTGGGAGAGGAAGCTCTCAGGAAGAAAGCGGCTTTCTTAGCCGGTTGAAGATTCCTCGGGGCGCTCATGCAGTAAGTGCGGCCTGCATGATGATGCGTAAAGAAGTATTTGATGAGCTTGGCGGATTCGATGAAGAGAATTTCCCGATCTACTACGCTGACGTTGATTTGGCATTAAAAGCAAAAGCGCAAGGTTATATCACCTTGTGGACACCTTTTAGCAGCGTTAAGCACCTTGGCGGAGCTTCGCGTTTGTTCCCAGAAAAATTTTCAGTCGCTACTCATGCGGATGAAGCATGTCATGATGCGCTACTGGATAAATGGGGAGCAGAACTGGCACGTGATCCTTATTATAATTCTAATATGAACCGTCTCGGGTCGACATTCAGCCTAAATACACGTATGTCGCGCTTACCGAATGCGCTTCCAGGAAGGCCGTTACCTGTGATCATGGGGACCCACATTAACTGGACAGGATGTGGTAATTATCGCGTCATTAAACCTCTTCATGCACTTCAGCAAGAGCTGAAAGCTGATGGTGGATTGATCTTGGGACTGCCAACGGTGATGGAAGTGGCTCAATTCCAGCCCGATCGACTGATTCTTGAAGTACCTATTGCTGATGATATTCCTCAGACAGTAAAACGCTATCGTCAGGTCTGTAATGCCAAAATTATTATGGAATTTGATGATTACTATTTAGACGTCCCGGAGAAAAATATCTTCAGGGAGAATGTGCCAAAAGACATTCAGAATCGCTTGAGTTCAGCCCTTGCTCTGGCCGACTGGGTTGTTGTTTCGACTGAGCCGCTAGCTGAAGCTTATTCTCGTTTCCATTCGGATATCCGTGTGGCAAAAAATCGTCTGGATATGGAACTGTGGGGAAGCCTCAAGTCTGCTAAACGTTGTGGCAAAAAACCTCGTGTAGGCTGGGCAGGAGGCTCGAGCCATACGGGCGATCTTGAAATATTGTTACCTATCATTCATGAATTACAGGATGAAGTGGAATGGGTGTTTATGGGGATGAAACCTGCAGGTGTCAATTGTGAATTCCATTTACCTGTACCTTTTGAACATTATCCGCAAAAGTTGAGTGAACTTGATCTTGATCTGGCATTGGTCCCGCTTGAACAGAATCGGTTCAATGAATGTAAAAGTAATCTTCGTATCTTAGAACTGGGAAGTTGTGGATTCCCCATTATCTGCACCGATATCGAACCCTATCGCTGTGGCCTGCCCGTTCATCGGGTAAAAAATACCCCCAGTGCGTGGATTTCTGCTGTTCGTGAGCATATTTACGACAGGAATGCACTTAATAAGGCTGGGGAACAACTGCGCAACGCAGTACACCGAGACTGGATGCTAAGAGAGAGTGGTCTGGATGATTGGCAACGTGCCTGGATAGGCTAATGCTTGTACCCAAGTGGGAAAGCGTCAGAAACTGGCGGTGTCTGAAACGAAGAATAGGTAAATGATGTATGTATCAGGGTGAAAAAATTGGTGTGGGGATCGTCACTTTTAATCGTAAAGACGGTTTGCTTAAACTATTTAACTCTCTGCCGCGCCAATATATTGATGAACTGGTTATTATTAATGACGGACAACATTATCCTGAGTATTCAGGTCTTGATTGTTGTTATATTTTGAATGAGGAAAATCTCGGGGTCGGGTGCAGCAAAAATCGGGCCCTGTCATATCTGCAAGAAAAAGGCGTTGACCACTATTTTCTTATTGAGGATGACGTTTTTGTTAAACGGGATGATGTTTTTCTTCGCTATATTGAAATGGCCCGACTCACAGGCATACAACATTTTAATTTTAGTCAGCATGGGTTACTGAATGTTAATCCACAGGGACAGCCACTCGTGCGAATGCGGTGCGATTATGCAAGTGAAAAACTATTTATGTTCCCTTCCTGCGTGGGAGCATTTAGTTACTACACTGCACTGGCGCTCGATACAGTGGGTCTGATGGACGAACGTTTCTATAATGCTCTTGAGCATGTTGATCATACTATTGCGATTATTGATGCTGGCATGCATCCTCCGTTCGGTTATTTTGCAGACATCGCAGACTCACAAGATTATATTGGTGATGAAGGATGGAGTACTAAGCAATCCACAATTTCAGGCGAACTCACTTTCAGGGCGATAGTGACAGTGGCTTTGCAACGTTTTAAACAAAAGCGTGGTCTCATGCCTACTGATATTACTATTGAGAACACAAAAAAAGTCACTCGGCAATTGGAAAAAATCCATAAAAAATATGCAGTTAGTTATTAAAGAGTGCATTATAACATTCAGCAAGCCAGTTGCGGAAAAACCACTGGCTGCTGTTTTTCCTGATCTAATCTCAAAATAACCCCCCATTTCACCCACTATTCATCCAATTGAACGCCCTGCAGAATCGGATAATCATGCCGATAACTCAACTAACGCAGGGCTGTTTATCGTGAATTCACTCTATACCGCTGAAGGTGTAATGGATAAACACTCGCTGTGGCAGCGTTATGTCCCGCTGGTGCGTCACGAAGCATTGCGCCTCCAGGTGCGTTTGCCGGCGAGCGTGGAACTTGACGATCTGCTACAGGCGGGCGGTATCGGGTTATTGAATGCAGTTGACCGATACGACGCTCTGCAAGGAACGGCATTTACGACTTACGCAGTTCAGCGTATTCGTGGTGCGATGCTGGACGAGCTGCGCAGCCGCGACTGGGTGCCGCGCAGCGTTCGCCGCAACGCGCGCGAAGTGGCGCATGCAATGGGACAGCTGGAACAGGAACTGGGACGCAACGCAACGGAAACCGAAGTGGCGGAACGTCTTGGTATTGCTGTTGAAGAGTATCGTCAGATGTTGCTCGATACCAATAATAGCCAACTCTTCTCCTATGACGAGTGGCGCGAAGAGCATGGCGATAGCATCGAGCTGGTGACGGACGAGCACCAGCAGGAAAACCCGTTACACCATTTAATGGAAGGGAATTTACGCCAGCGCGTAATGGAAGCGATTGAAGCTCTGCCCGAGCGCGAACAGCTGGTGTTGACCCTTTATTACCAGGAAGAGCTTAATCTCAAAGAGATTGGCGCGGTTCTGGAGGTGGGGGAGTCGCGGGTTAGCCAGCTGCACAGCCAGGCCATTAAACGCTTACGAACCAAACTGGGTAAGTTATAGGTGATCAAATCACCCGAAAAATGCCGCACAACGTATTGACAACCAGGAGTTATCATGACGGTGCAGCAATCTAAAAGACGGCCTTTAAGCCGCTACCTGAAAGACTTTAAACACAGCCAGACGCATTGCGCCCACTGTAACAAATTACTCGATCGTATCACGCTGGTTCGCCGCGGCGAGATCGTGAATAAAATCGCTATCTCTCGCCTCGACACGTTAATGGATGAAGCCGCGTGGCTCGAAGAGCAAAAAGAGTGGGTGGCGCTTTGCCGTTTCTGTGGCGATCTCCACTGCAAAGAGCAAAGCGACTTCTTCGATATCATCGGCTTCAAACAATTCCTGTTTGAACAAACGGAGATGAGCCACGGCACCGTGCGCGAATATGTGGTTCGCCTGCGCCGTCTTGGGCAGCATCTGAGCGTTAACAATATCTCTCGCGATCTGCTGAAGACCGGTTACCTGGATGAAAATCTCGAGCCGTGGCTGCCTGCAACCAGCACCAACAACTATCGTATTGCGCTGCGCAAGTATGCGCAATATAAGGTGCAAATGCCGGGTTCCGTGAAGCAGAAAGCGCTCGCCGGAACAACTTCTGATATATATTAAAAAAGAATAAGATGTAGCGCAGTCGCCTTTGACGTTGCAGGCGATTTCTCTACACTACGTAAAAATTCCACTATATCGGGGTATTTATGAAATTTGCACTTCTGGGTCGTCAGGCGCTGATGGGTGTTATGGCCGTCGCGCTGGTTGCGGGCATGAGCGTGAAAACGTTCGCCGCAGAAAACCTGCTGAATAAAGTAAAAGAGCGCGGTACGCTGCTGGTCGGGCTGGAAGGAACCTATCCTCCCTTCAGCTTCCAGGGCGATGACGGCAAGCTGACCGGTTTTGAAGTGGAATTTGCAGAAGAACTGGCGAAGCACCTCGGCGTTAAAGCCTCCCTGAAACCGACCAAATGGGACGGTATGCTGGCCTCGCTGGATTCAAAACGTATTGACGTGGTGATTAACCAGGTGACCATTTCTGACGAGCGTAAGAAGAAGTATGACTTCTCCACGCCGTACACCGTGTCCGGTATTCAGGCGCTGGTGAAGAAAGGTAACGAAGGCTCCATTAAATCCGCTGCCGATCTGAAAGGCAAAAAAGTCGGCGTCGGTCTGGGAACTAACTACGAAGAGTGGCTGCGCCAGAACGTTCAGGGCGTGGATATCCGCACCTATGATGATGACCCGACGAAATATCAGGACCTGCGCGTAGGCCGTATCGACGCCATTCTGGTTGACCGTCTGGCCGCTTTGGATCTGGTGAAGAAAACCAACAATACCCTGGCAGTAGCGGGTGATGCGTTCTCTCGTCAGGAATCCGGCGTGGCCGTCCGTAAAGGCAACGAGGATCTGGTGAAAGCCATTGATTCCGCGATTGCTGACATGCAGAAAGACGGCAGCCTGAAGGCGCTGTCTGAGAAGTGGTTCGGGGCCGACGTCACCAAATAAGTCGCTGACCTGGAAAAAAGGCGCTTTTAAAAGCGCCTTTTTTATTTCTTACGCGTCTGCGTGCATAATGAAAAATATCACATTTTGTCTGAGTTACCGGAGAGTCCATGTCACTACAGAATTTAACGCGCTTTCCCCGTCTGGAGTTTATCGGTGCGCCGACGCCGCTGGAGTACCTGCCGCGATTTTCTGATTATCTGGGACGCGATATTTTTATTAAGCGCGATGACGTGACGCCGATGGCGATGGGGGGCAATAAGCTGCGCAAGCTGGAGTTTCTGGCGGCCGACGCGCTGCGCGAAGGCGCGGATACGCTTATTACTGCCGGGGCCATTCAGTCCAACCATGTTCGTCAGACGGCCGCCGTGGCGGCAAAGCTCGGGCTTCACTGCGTGGCCCTGCTGGAAAACCCGATTGGCACGCGGGCTGAAAACTATCTCACCAACGGTAACCGCCTGCTTTTAGACTTGTTCAACGTGCAGGTGGAGATGGTGGATGCGTTGACCGACCCGACCGCGCAGCTCGAAGATCTGGCGACGCGTCTGGAAGCGCAGGGTTTCCGCCCCTACGTTATTCCCGTCGGCGGTTCGAACGCGCTGGGCGCGCTGGGCTATGTGGAAAGTGCGCTGGAAATCGCCCAGCAGTGCGAGGGCGCCGTTAGCCTCTCGTCGGTCGTTGTCGCCTCCGGAAGCGCGGGCACGCATGCCGGGCTGGCGGTGGGGCTGGAACAGCTTCTGCCGGATGTCGAGCTGATTGGCGTGACGGTTTCCCGCAGCGTCGCGGACCAGAAGCCAAAAGTAGTAGCGCTGCAACAGGCGGTGGCAGAGCAACTGGAGCTGAAGGCCAGGGCCGAGATCTTGCTCTGGGATGACTATTTTGCGCCGGGCTACGGCACGCCTAATGAAGAGGGGATGGAAGCCGTTAAGCTGCTGGCGCGCCTTGAAGGTATACTGCTCGATCCGGTCTATACGGGTAAAGCGATGGCCGGGCTTATCGATGGCATTGCGCAGAAACGCTTTAAGGATGAAGGGCCGATTTTATTTGTGCACACCGGCGGGGCGCCCGCGCTGTTTGCTTATCATCCTCATGTCTAAAAATCAGGTCGAAAAATAATAATGCAAGAAAGTATTCAACTGGTTATTGATTCCCTGCCATTCCTGCTGAAAGGTGCGGTATTCACGCTACAGCTCAGTATCGGCGGGATGTTCTTCGGTCTTGTGTTGGGCTTTGTACTGGCCTTAATGCGAATGTCGCCCATCCTGCCGGTACGCTGGCTGGCGCGCTTTTATATTTCCGTGTTTCGCGGTACGCCGCTTATCGCTCAGCTCTTTATGATCTACTACGGTTTACCGCAGTTCGGCATCGAGCTGGATCCGATCCCGGCGGCGATGATTGGCCTGTCGCTTAACACGGCGGCCTATACCTCCGAAACCCTGCGCGCGGCGATCTCGTCGATTGATAAAGGCCAGTGGGAAGCGGCGGCCAGTATCGGGATGACGCCGTGGCAGACGCTGCGTCGCGCCATTCTGCCGCAGGCGGCGCGGGTAGCGCTTCCGCCGCTGAGCAACAGCTTCATCAGCCTGGTAAAAGATACCTCTCTGGCGGCAACCATCCAGGTGCCGGAGCTGTTCCGTCAGGCGCAGCTCATTACCTCGCGCACCCTTGAAGTTTTCACCATGTATCTGGCCGCCTCGCTGATCTACTGGGTGATGGCGACGGTGTTGTCTGCTCTGCAAAACTACTTTGAAAACCAGCTTAACCGCCAGGAGCGTGATCCAAAATGAGTGCAATTGACGTCAAAAACCTGGTGAAAAAATTCCACGGGCAAACGGTGCTCCACGGCATCGACCTGGAAGTTGAGCAGGGCGAAGTCGTGGCGATTATTGGCCCGAGCGGTTCGGGGAAAACCACGCTGCTGCGCAGTATCAACCTGCTTGAGCAGCCGGAAGGGGGCACCATTCGGGTTGGGGAGATAACGATTGATACCGGCAAATCCATCAGCCAGCAGAAAGGGTTGATTCGCCGCCTGCGTCAGCATGTCGGCTTTGTGTTCCAGAGCTTCAATCTATTCCCGCACCGCACGGTGCTGGAAAATATTATTGAAGGACCGGTCATTGTAAAAGGTGAGCCCAAAGAGGAAGCGACGGCACTCGCCCGCGAGTTGCTCGCCAAAGTCGGGCTGGCAGGGAAAGAGACCAGCTATCCGCGCCGCCTGTCGGGCGGGCAGCAGCAGCGCGTGGCCATCGCGCGCGCGCTGGCGATGCGCCCTGACGTGATCCTGTTTGATGAACCGACCTCCGCGCTCGATCCAGAACTGGTGGGTGAGGTGCTGAACACCATCCGCCAGCTGGCGCAGGAAAAACGCACGATGGTTATCGTGACCCATGAAATGAGCTTTGCGCGCGACGTGGCGGACAGAGCCATCTTTATGGACCAGGGGCGGATTGTGGAGCAGGGACCGGCGAAAAGCTTATTTGCTAACCCCCAGCAGCCGCGAACCCGTCAGTTCCTGGAAAAATTCCTTATGCAGTAGCATTTATGTACTCATTTGCTCCAGAAAGTTCTTCTGGAGCAAATTATTCTCGCTCTTCGCCTTAAACGGTGTTCTTTTATTCTACCCGAACAGAATAATCCTTATCCATAGCATAGTTAATGGTGCTAGTGCCGATATTTTGTAGTTAGAAATAAGTTTTATGTGTTAGGTTATATTCACCATAATAATGATTATCTTTTCAGAGGCTTCTTTTAGTAAGTATGAAGGATTCAGACTTTTTCACCTGGCGACGGGATTGCTCCCTGCGGTTTCAGGAATTGACCTGTGCCGCCGAGGTATATCATGAACTTCAGCGACAAACTCAGGCGCTGGAATTCGATTATTACTCACTCTGTGTGCGCCATCCGGTGCCGTTTACGCGGCCTAAAATTGCTGTGCATGCCACTTATCCGCAACAGTGGCTGGCGCAATATCAATCAGAGAACTATTTCACCATCGATCCGGTGCTAAAGCCGGAGAATTTCATTCAGGGGCATTTACCCTGGACGGACGAATTATTTGCGGATGCTCAGGAATTATGGCATAGGGCGCAGGACTTCGGTCTACGTTCGGGAATAACTCAGTGTCTGATGCTGCCTAATCATGCGCTCGGCTTCCTCTCAGTTTCCCGTACTCGCGCGCAGGAAGGACCGTTTGCCGGCGAGGAAATAGAGTTGCGGCTGCAGATGCTGGTGCAAATGGCATTAACAGCGCTGCTGCGTTTTGAAGATAAGATGGTTATGCCGCCTGAGATGAAATTCAGCAAACGCGAACGAGAAATTTTGAAATGGACCGCGGAAGGTAAGACGTCGGCGGAAATAGCGATCATTCTCTCTATTTCAGAGAATACGGTTAACTTCCATCAGAAGAATATGCAGAAAAAATTTAATGCGCCAAACAAGACGCAGATTGCCTGTTATGCGGCGGCTACAGGACTGATCTGATTAGAGAGTACGTTCTGCGTGACAGACGAGTGGACGGCTGAATGCACTGCATCCAGCCGTTTTTTGTTACTGGCGGTACGCTTGTTTGATTTGCTTAACGGTGTTAGCAAATACGGCCGATTCCGCCTGGTCTTCCATCTGCGCGATTTGTTTTTCCATTTTAATGATCACACGACCAGCATCAGCCTGGCCCATCGCCTGCAGCATCAGCGTTAGCAGCGCTTTCAGGCAGTTTACTTCCTGTGCCAGTTCCTGGTTATTCTCGGCAGTGGCAAATTCAGGTGTGCTCATTTATTTTCCTCATTATTAAACGGCGCTAAAGCGCGACGACGAAAGTCAAGGCGGCGGAGTATACCACAAGCTGCAGCAAAAAATGCAGCGGTTGTTTTTCGTACTTTTACGCCAGTGTTTATTTGCGTAAACAGAGCCAGCCGGTAAACTGATGCTCTGGTACGGCTATTAATTGTTTGCGCCTGGTTTACTTGCCGTTAATTATTGTTACAAAAATTGAGAAGAGTTTTTCCGCGAGGAAAGCGTGCAAGCTTTTTGTAACTTTTTGAATACAGATGCTTAAAAATAGCCGCAAAAGCTCTGATGGCAAGGGCTCTCTTTCCATGGACTGTACAGGCTAATTTCCAAAAACGAGAGCAAAATCGAATAGCCGATTTTTTAACGTTTTAATCTTGTGATGAAAACCGTTAATATAAGCCAAATTATCACTCAGTAGCGTTATCCCTATTCTGGAGACATTTCCTTTGATCAACGTCCTTCTTGTTGATGACCACGAACTGGTGCGCGCAGGGATACGACGCATTCTTGAAGATATTAAAGGTATTAAAGTTGCCGGTGAGGCGTGCTGTGGGGAAGATGCCGTAAAATGGTGCCGCACAAACTCGGCCGATGTGGTGCTGATGGATATGAATATGCCCGGTATCGGTGGCCTTGAGGCAACACGCAAAATCGCGCGTACCTTTGTTGATACAAAAGTCATCATGCTGACCGTGCATACTGAAAATCCGCTTCCCGCGAAGGTGATGCAGGCGGGGGCAGCCGGTTACCTGAGCAAAGGCGCCGCACCGCAGGAGGTCGTCAATGCTATCCGTTCTGTATTTGCCGGGCAGCGTTACATTGCCTCCGACATTGCGCAGCAGATGGCGCTGAGCCAGATCGAACCCGAGAAAACGGAATCACCGTTTGCCAGTTTGTCTGAGCGTGAATTGCAGATTATGCTGATGATCACCAAGGGTCAGAAAGTGAATGAGATCTCGGAGCAGCTGAATCTCAGCCCGAAAACGGTCAACAGCTATCGTTATCGTATGTTCAGTAAACTGAACATTCATGGTGATGTTGAACTGACTCATCTGGCCATCCGGCACGGTTTATGTAACGCGGAGACGTTGTTAAGTCAGTGAGTGATGTATTCGATTCAAAAGCATTTCTGAAAACCGTAACCAGCCAGCCAGGCGTCTATCGGATGTATGACGCTGGCGGTACGGTTATCTATGTGGGGAAGGCCAAAGATCTTAAAAAGCGTCTTTCCAGCTATTTCCGCAGTAACCTTGCCTCCCGTAAGACCGAAGCGCTGGTCTCACTCATTCAGAATATTGATGTCACCGTGACGCATACCGAGACGGAAGCGCTGCTGCTTGAGCACAACTATATTAAGCTCTACCAGCCGCGCTATAATGTGCTGCTGCGGGACGACAAATCCTATCCGTTTATCTTTCTGAGTGGTGACACCCATCCGCGCCTGGCGATGCACCGCGGCGCAAAACACGCGAAAGGCGAATATTTCGGCCCCTTCCCGAATGGCTATGCCGTGCGAGAGACGCTGGCGCTGCTGCAAAAAATCTTCCCGATCCGCCAGTGTGAAAACAGCGTCTACCGCAACCGCTCGCGCCCATGTTTACAGTACCAGATTGGGCGTTGCCTTGGCCCCTGTGTTGCCGGGCTGGTCAGTGAAGACGAGTATGCGCAGCAGGTGGAATACGTACGCCTGTTCTTAGCTGGCAAAGACGATCAGGTTTTAACCCAGCTGATCGCCAGAATGGAAAAAGCCAGTGCCGCACTTGAGTTTGAAGAGGCTGCGCGGATCCGCGACCAGATCCAGGCGGTGCGCAGAGTCACTGAGAAACAGTTTGTCTCAAATACCGGCGACGATCTCGACGTTATTGGCGTGTCCTTCGACGCCGGCATGGCCTGCGTGCATGTGCTGTTTATTCGCCAGGGCAAAGTGCTCGGCAGCCGCAGCTATTTCCCGAAGGTGCCTGGCGGCACCGAGCTGGGTGAAGTGGTGGAAACCTTTGTTGGCCAGTTTTATCTTCAGGGCAGCCAGATGCGTACGCTGCCCTCGGAGATCCTGCTCGATTTTAGCCTCGATGATAAAACCCTGCTGGCCGATTCGCTTTCCGAACTGGCCGGGCGTAGGGTCAATGTTCAAACCAAACCGCGCGGTGACCGTGCACGCTATCTGAAGCTGGCGCGGACCAACGCGGCGACGGCGCTCACCACTAAACTGTCCCAGCAATCGACGGTTAACCAGCGTCTAACCGCGCTGGCGACGCTCCTGAAGTTGCCGGAAGTGAAGCGAATGGAATGTTTCGATATCAGCCATACGATGGGTGAGCAGACAGTGGCGTCCTGCGTGGTATTTGACGCCAACGGCCCGCTACGCGCCGAGTATCGCCGCTATAACATCACCGGCATCACGCCGGGTGATGACTATGCTGCCATGAATCAGGTGCTGCGCCGTCGCTACGGTAAAGCGATTGAAGAGAGCAAGATCCCGGACGTGATTCTTATCGACGGTGGGAAAGGGCAGCTAGGTCAGGCGAAAGCGGTATTCGAGTCGCTCGACGTTGAGTGGGACAAGAATCACCCGCTGCTGTTAGGCGTGGCAAAAGGGGCCGATCGTAAGGCCGGTCTGGAAACGCTGTTTTTTGAGCCGGAAGGTGAGGGCTTCAGCCTGCCGCCGGACTCCCCGGCGCTGCACGTCATCCAGCATATTCGCGATGAGTCGCACGACCATGCCATCAGCGGCCACCGCAAAAAACGGGCGAAGGTCAAAAACACGAGCACGCTTGAAACTATTGAGGGCGTTGGGCCAAAACGCCGCCAGATGCTGCTGAAGTATATGGGCGGATTGCAAGGATTACTCAACGCCAGTATGGAGGAAATTGCAAAAGTGCCGGGTATTTCGCAAGGGCTGGCAGAAAAGATCTACTACTCGTTGAAACATTGAGGGCTCTGTAGCAACATAGAGCTAAATTTTACTGACAACAAATAGTTACCGTCACTATGCAATATAATATCCCTACGTTGCTCACTCTCTTTCGTGTTGTACTGATTCCGTTCTTTGTGCTGGCGTTTTACCTGCCGGTCGTCTGGGCACCGTTCGCCTGCGCATTGATCTTCCTTATTGCAGCGGTAACTGACTGGTTTGATGGCTATCTGGCGCGCCGCTGGAACCAGAGCACCCGTTTCGGCGCCTTTCTCGATCCGGTAGCGGATAAAGTGATGGTCGCGATCGCGATGGTGCTGGTGGCTGAGCACTATCATACCTGGTGGGTAACGCTGCCCGCCGCAACTATGATTGGCCGTGAGATCATCATCTCTGCGTTGCGTGAGTGGATGGCGGAGCTGGGGAAACGCAGCAGCGTGGCGGTATCCTGGATTGGTAAAGTGAAAACCACCGCGCAGATGGCCTCGCTGGTGTGGATGCTCTGGCGTCCGAACGCCTGGGTTGAGTGGGCGGGGATTGGCCTCCTGTGGGTGGCGGCAGTGCTGACGCTGTGGTCAATGCTGCAATATTTGAACGCTGCGCGCGGGGATTTGCTTGATCAGTGATCGTTTCGCCGTAATTTTCAGCAAACAATCCAGACAAGCAAAAAATAACGTTGACTCATCACGTCATATCAGTAGAATGCAACGCATCGAACGGCGGCACAGTAAGCCGGACGATAATGAAATCAAGTGGTTAGCAGTTAACTTGATAACATGCGGGAATAGCTCAGTTGGTAGAGCACGACCTTGCCAAGGTCGGGGTCGCGAGTTCGAGTCTCGTTTCCCGCTCCAGATTAAAGACATGCGCAATAGCGGGTGTCAGTTAGAAAAGTTTTACGGCGCGTTAGCAAAGCGGTTATGTAGCGGATTGCAAATCCGTCTAGTCCGGTTCGACTCCGGAACGCGCCTCCACTTTCTTCCCGAGCCCGGATGGTGGAATCGGTAGACACAAGGGATTTAAAATCCCTCGGCGTTCGCGCTGTGTGGGTTCAAGTCCCACTCCGGGTACCATGGGAAACAAAGAATAATCAAAGCAATAAGCAGTGTCGTGAAACCACCGAAAGGTGGTTTTTTTGTGCCTGAAATCCACTTTCTTGCATCATTGTTATTATTCAGTTATTCAGTTATCCAGAGCGAAGGTGTATTTGTCGGCGATACGACAGGGATTCGCGAAGATGCATTGCATCAGTACCCCTGTCATATCGCCGATATCATTCTGCGCTCAGGTTGTCAGAAATATTCACGCTTGCCACGGACTGAACTTTCCATGCGCCATTTTCTTTGACCATGCAGTCAATCACGGTGTGATCCCGCTTTTTACCGAATGATATATACACCTGCATGCATGCGGCATCGTAATCTAATGCCCGCGCACTGACGATGCCCCAGTCATCATCATATCCCTGGGCCTTTATGAACATATCGACGTCAGGCACGTCATATTCATCCGGATCCAGCTTATCCATGGCTTTGAGTTTGCTGATTGTTTCGCGGGTAACGTATCGGCTCAGCGCTTCATAGTTTTTAATTGGCTCTTTCCCGCTAAGAATCTGCGAGATGTACCACTTATTAAACTGAAGGGCGGCGGATGCCTCAGGGGGTAGCTTCTGTGCAGCTGATACGAGAGTGGGCAGAAGCAGGGCAGCAAGAATTATTTTTTTCATGTTAGTCATGCCTGTATATTTCATACGCTGGCTTTACTTCCCGGTATTCTTTTCCCGGATACATTGTTCGCTGAACAAAATCAGAGTACCAGACGCCGTTCCCGCCATAGATGCATGCATGGCCATAGGGGTGATGGGCTGTAGGCTGGATCACTGCCACGTCACCCTCAACAGGCTCGCCGTAAATCTGATGGAAGCCAGCCAAAATCAAATTGCTTTTCATATCCTTAGCATAATGTGTGTTCTGCAGATTAGCACCGCCAGCGCGAATGGCTTTTGAAACAAATTCTGCACATCTTTTCTGGCTATGCTCGCCCGCATGCTGGCGGGCATAAACTGCGGCTTTATGGGCACTCCACATAATTTAATCCCTTATAGACTTAATGGTTAACAAGGGAAACATTACGCCTGTAAGTTGCAGTTTTTTGTAAATAAGGGTGATCGGAATTAAACCACTATCTGTTTGGATAATGGTGTTTGGTTAATCCATACGGCATCTTTATGCCCGCTATCGCGGGCGTTTTAATATCCGCCCAAATACGCCTTCCTCACCTCCTGATTTCCCAGCAGCTCCTCGCCGCTGCCGCTCAACCGGATCTGCCCGTTAACCATCACATATCCGCGGTCGGAAAGCTTCAGCGCATGGTGCGCATTCTGCTCCACCAGAAAAATGGTCATGCCGTTGCGGGCCAGCTCGCGCAGCGTCTGGAAGATCTGTTTCACCACTATCGGCGCTAAGCCCAGGCTCGGTTCATCCAGCAACAGCAGCCTGGGACGGCTCATCAGCGCCCGGGCGATCGCCAGCATCTGCTGCTCCCCGCCGGACATGGTCATCGCGCGCTGCTTGCGCCTCTCCTTGAGGCGAGGGAACAGGTCGAACATGGTTTGCATATCTTCAGCCGCAAAACGATTGCCGATGGGGATGGTTCCCATCAGCAGGTTCTCTTCGACGGTCATATCCGGGAAGACACGCCGGCCTTCAGGCGCCTGCGCAATGCCGCCGGAGGCGACGTAGTGGGTGGATTGATGGCTAATGTCGTCACCACTGAACAGAATCTGCCCGCTCCGGATGCGCGGCTGGCCAAAGATAGACATCAGCAATGTGGATTTACCCGCACCGTTAGCGCCAATCAGCGCCACGGTCTCACCTTTATTGACCTCCAGGGAGACCTGCTTCAGCGCCTGAATGGCACCGTAGAACACATCCACCTTGCGAAATGCCAGCAGCGGTTCGGTCATAGGGTCACCTCGCTTTCGTCCGTACCCAGGTAGGCAGCAATCACCTTTTCATCATGCTGAATCTGTTCGGGTTTCCCTCTGGCAATGACATCGCCGTGGTCGAGCACGATAATGTCGTCCGAAATCTCCATCACCATCCCCATATCATGTTCAATCAGTAAGACCGTGATGTCATGACGATCGCGCAGGAAACGAATAATGCTGCTCAGCTTATGCGTTTCGACCGGGTTAAGCCCGGCGGCAGGCTCATCCAGACAGATCATCTCGGGCCCGGTACACATTGCCCGCGCGATCTCCAGACGCCGCTGCTGCCCGTACGACATCTCTCCCGCCAGGCGATTGGCGCACTCCACAAGGTCCACCACCTCCAGCCAGTAGAAGGCCCTGTCCAGGGCATCGCTTTCCGCCCGCCGATATGCTGGCGTGTTTAAGATCCCGGCGAGCAGATTGCGGTTAACGCGCATATGCTGCGCGACCAGCAGGTTTTCCACGACAGACATCTCGCGAAAAAGGCGGATGTTCTGAAAGGTGCGCGCCAGCCCGGCGCGGTTCACCAGGTGCGTTCCGCCAAACATTTTGTAGAACAGGCGCTGCCCGAACTGCGCGGGGTTAATCCAGTCGCCCGGCTGGAATTTTTGTCCGAGAACCTGAATAACGTTGGTCGTTTTAGTGCGGGTAGAAAATAAAATATTGCCGCCGGAGGCCTTATAGAAACCCGTCAGGCAGTTAAACACGGTTGTTTTTCCCGCTCCGTTTGGCCCGATAAGGGCGGTAATGGAGCCGCGCTGCACGTCCAGATTTACGTCGTTAAGCGCCTTAATCCCACCGAAGTGCATCATCAGATGTTCCACGCGCAATATCGTCCCGTTCATGGCGCCACGCCCTTACGCACGGCAAACCCGCTGCGGTTAATGCGGATCAGGCCGCGTGGACGCCAGATCATCATCACCACCATCAGCATGCCAAACAGCAGGACGCGGTACTCCGCAAAACTGCGCAGCAGCTCCGGCGTTACCGTCAGCACGAAGGCGGCCAGCACCACGCCAAGGGTAGAGCCCATGCCGCCCAGCACCACGATGGCGAGGATCAGCGCGGATTCAAAGAAGGTAAAGGAGGTCGGATTCACAAACCCCTGATAGGTTGCGAAGAACACCCCGGCAATCCCCGCGGTCGACGCGCCCAGCGTAAAGGCGGAGAGCTTCACCAGGACGTGATTCAACCCCATCGAGCGGCAGGCAATTTCGTCTTCTCGCAGGGCTTCCCACGCCCGGCCAATCGGCATCCGCGTCAGGCGGTGTTTGACGTAGAGCACCAGCATCACCACCAGAAACAGTACGGTATAGATAAAGATAAACTTCATGTTCGGGTTGTAGGTCAGGTGGAAAAACTCGTGAAAAGGCACGCCACCTTCTTTCGCGCGTCGTCCAAATTCCAGGCCGAAAAAGGTGGGGGGAGGGGCTGACACGCCGTTTGGCCCCCCCGTGAAGGTCAGCCAGTTGTTCAGGATCAGGCGAATGATCTCCCCGAACCCGAGGGTGACGATCGCCAGATAGTCGCCGTGCATGCGCAGTACCGGAAAGCCGAGCAGGGCACCGGCGGCGGCGGCCATGATTGCCGCCAGCGGCAGCATGCTCCAGAAGCCTAACCCCAGATACTGATACCCCATCGCCAGACCGTACGCGCCAATCGCGTAGAAGGCGACGTACCCCAGGTCCAGCAGGCCGGCCAGCCCCACGACGATGTTCAGCCCCAGACCGAGAAGCACGTAGATCAGCCCGAGAATGGCGACGGTCAGTACATACTTGGTGGCGACAAACGGGAAGCAAACCGCAAGCGCAATCACCAGAGGAATAATCCAGCGCATGCGGCTTTTGTAGTCCGGTGGCCTAACATAGACGCCCGCGTTATCGGTTTCGAAGCGCGCCTGGAAACGAGCGCCCGCGGCGGTACCCAAAAAAGCGCTCAAGAGAAAACGCCCCAGCATTACAATGCCGACCATCCAGGCCAGCCGTTGTCCGGCAAAGTTAAAGCTGTACCCGTCCAGCACCACGCCGGCAATCGGGCCGAAGATAATCAGCGCAATCAGCCCGGAAAAAATCGCGTCCAGAACGCAGCGCTTGAGAGAAAAACCGTGCGATGTCATCATTCTCTTCCTCACACTTTGGCCACAACCGGACGCCCGAGCAGACCCTGGGGCCGGAAAATCAGGATCATGACCAGCAGGCCAAACGAGAAGACATCTTTATAATCCGAGTTCACCATGCCCGAGAACTGGGCTTCCGCGACGCCAAGGATTAGGCCACCGAGCATGGCGCCGGGCAGGGAACCGATACCGCCGAGCACTGCCGCCGTAAAGGCCTTAATGCCAATCACAAACCCGACGTAGAAATCAAAGGTGCCGTAATTCATGGTGATGAGCACGCCCGCCAGGCCGGCCATCGCCGCGCCGATAACAAAGACCAGGGAGATAATCCGGTCGGTGTTGATCCCCAGAATAGAGGCCATTTTGCGATCCTGCTGTACCGCGCGGCACATCCGCCCCAGCCGGGTATGGTTGATTATCCACGTAAGCACCAGCATGCCGGCAAACGAGGCGAGCAGAATAAACACTTTGGTGTAGGTTATCTGCACGAATCCGTCGCCAAGATGCAGTCGAATCACGCCGTCGAGCATGGTCGGCACCCCTTGCTGGCGCGGGCCCTGGCTCAGTTGGGCGTAGTTTTGCAGGATAAGCGACATCCCGATGGCGGAGATAAGCGGCGCCAGGCGCGTGGAGTTGCGCAGCGGCCTGTAGGCGATACGCTCGATAGTCCAGCCGTACACGCCAGTTACCGCGATGGTGAACACCAGCGTACCCAGAATCAGCAGGGGGAAGGACTCAAGCCCGAAGAAAGAGAGCAGCGCCAGACCAATGGCGCAGAGATAGGCGGAAATCATATACACTTCGCCGTGGGCGAAATTGATCATCCCGATAATGCCGTACACCATGGTGTAGCCGATGGCGATCAGGCCGTAGACGGAGCCCAGCGTTAAGCCATTGACTAACTGCTGCAGGAAGAATGTACTCATCTTAGCGCGCTCGTTTTATAGGCTGCGCGAGGCGCGCAGCCTGATGTTTATTACGCGCCGACGGGCAAGCCCGCCGACGTTGAGCGTGACTCCGTCCCGTTACTGCACTTCCTTATATTTTCCCTTGTCGTCCCACTGGTAAACCACGTAGTCAGACACTTTCAGGTCGCCTTTGCTGTCCCAGGCTTTTTTGCCCATCACCGTGTCGACGGAATTGGCTTTCAGCCACTCGCTGGCTTTCGCGGAATCCTTGCCGCCGGTGGCCTTGAAGGCTGCGGCAATGGCCTGTACGGAGGCATAGGAGTAGAGGGTATAACCTTCCGGCTCGAATTTACCGGCGCGGAATTTGTCGATAACCGCTTTACCGTCCGGGATCAGGCGCGGATCTTTACCAAAGGTCATGTAAATGCCGTTGGTATATTGCGGGCCGCCCGCTGCCGTCACCATCTCTTCGTTGACAATGCAGTCGCCGGAGAAGAATTTCGCCTGCACCCCCTGTTCACGCATCTGGCGAACCAGCGGGCCAGCTTCCGGGTGACAGCCGCCGAAGAACACCACGTCCGGTTTTTGCGCGCCGATCTTCGTCACCAGCGCGTTAAAGTCTTTTTCACCGCGGGATAAACCTTCATACATCACATCCTTGACCCCGCGCTTCGCCAGCGCCGCTTTGGTGGCGTCTGCCAGCCCTTGTCCATAGGTGTCTTTATCGTGAATGATGACCACGCGTTTGGCTTTCAGCTTGTCGATAATGAAGTCGCTGGCGACCTGACCCTGCTGGTCGTCGCGGCCACACATGCGGAACATGTCGCTCATGCCGCGTTCGGTGATCTGCGGGTTAGTTGAGCCGGGAGTAATCGCGATGATGCCCGCGTCGCTATACACCTCGGAGGCGGGCATGGTGGAAGAGGAGCAGAAATGGCCGACCACGGCGTTGACCTTATCCTGGTCGACTAAGCGGTTGGCGACGGCCACCGCCTGCTTAGGCTCGCAGGCGTCATCCCCCTGAACCAGTTTGATCTTCTCACCGTTAATACCGCCTGCGGCGTTAATGTCTTCGGCGGCCTGCGTTGCGCCGTGCCAGTACTGATCGCCGTAGGTGGCATTAGGGCCCGTGAACGGTCCGGCGACACCGATCACGATATCTGCCCGGGCGGAAAATGCCGTTACCAGACAACCGGCCAGCACAAGAGAAACAGGCGTTTTGATAAATTTCAGCGACATTATTATGTTCCTTAGCAAAGAGGTTTTTGCACCACGGCGTAAGCCTGAACGCCCAGGGCGCAGCCAATCCAAAAACACGAGCAAGAACAAAATGCACTAAACGAACGGCATCCTGCGTGATACGGCGAGGTTTCCATGCGCAGCGTCGCGCGAAGAACAGCAAGCAAAAACGTTGCCAGAATGGTTAACCCCTTGACGGGGTTATGACATGTTTGAGTATAGAGCGCCGCGTTATCCCGCCCTGCGCCAGGAGAAGAATTTACAGCGGAGATCACACATCGTTAACAATAAAGCCCATAAGTTGTGCAACGGTCACGATTTGCACACTTTTGCAGCAATAAAGACCTAAACTTCAGCCAGGGCAGGCGTGCGATCTGTGGTAGGATCCTTTCCTTTTTTATCAGGAGTGTCCGCGATGACGGAAGGTCCATTAAATGAAAGCGAAATGGCGTGGCTGGAAGAGACATTAATGTCTTACGGTCATGACGATGCGTCCGTGATTGACGTGTCCGAACTGGACGGCATGCTTACTGCAGTGCTTTCCGGCCCTGTTGTCGTTGAGCCAGATGCCTGGCTGGTGGCGGTGTGGGGCGGGGAGAAGTACATCCCCCGCTGGAAAAACGATCGCGAGATGAACCGTTTTATCGATCTCTGCTTTAAGCATATGAACGACATTGCCGAGCGCCTGAGTGAATACCCGGATCAGTTTGAGCCGCTGTTCGGCTATAACGACGTTGACGGGGAGAGTTACACCGTGGTCGAAGAGTGGTGCTATGGCTATATGCGCGGCGTGGCGCTGACGGACTGGTCAGCCTTGCCGGAAGCCCTGAAGGCCGATCTCGACGTGATTGCCCTGCACGGAACGGAAGAGAACAGCGAGAAGCTGAATGAACTGTCCGAAGAGGAGTATATCGCCAGCATCGAGAGCATCCAGCCTGCGGCCCTGCGCTTATACAACTACTGGGTGGAGAACCCGCAGCAGCCGGAAGCGAAGAAGCCTGTCGTGAACGGCACGAAGGTGGGGCGTAACGATCCGTGTCCTTGCGGCAGCGGGAAGAAGTTTAAGAGCTGCTGCCTGCACTGATAAAAAAAGGGGCTGATGATAGCCCCTTTTATCTTTAACCCACTTCCGGCAGCATCCCGGCGGCAATCAACACCTGCACCAGAATAATCATTACCCCGCAGCCAAACACAACGCACAGCAGCGGTTTTCCTCCCGCGACGCGATATCCTTGCTGAGGATGCTGCTGACGGCTTTTCCACGCCAGCAGGGAAGGGAGCAGCAGGGCCAGGACAGAGAGCGCCACCCCCGCGTAGCCCAGCGCCATCACAAACCCGCGAGGGTAAAACAGCGCAAACGCCAGCGGCGGCAGGAAGGTAATGGCTCCGGTCTGTAACCGTCCGGCGGCAGTATTGCGACGCTGGAACAGGTCGGCCAGGTAATCGAACAGGCCGAGCGCTACGCCCAGGAACGAGGTCGCGAGCGCCAGGTCGGCAAACAGGTGAACCGCCAGCTCCACGTGCGGCGAGGTGACCACCTCGCGCAGCGACAACAGAAAACCGTTCAGGCCAGCGTGCTGCGCCATCAGCCCGACGAAGGTTGAAGAGTCAATGCTACCCAGCGTCACCAGCTGCCAGAAAATGTAGGCGATCAGCGGAATGGCGCTGCCGATAACAAACACACGACGCAGCTTGCGGACATCGCCGTTCATATAGCTGACGATGCTCGGCACGCTGCCGTGGAAGCCAAACGAGGTGAAAATGACCGGGATGGCGGAAAGCGCCAGCCCTTGCTCCAGCGGCAGCGTCAGCAGGTTCACCTTGTGCACGTGTGGTGCCAGCAGCGCCAGCATGACAACCAGAAACAGAATTTTGGCGCTGAACAGAAAACGGTTAAAGAGATCGACCAGCGATGTGCCCACGCAGACCACGCCGCCGCCAATAAGCGCAAAGAAGATAGCCCCCGTTGCAGGGGTAATGTCAGAGCCAAACCAGTCGTTGACGCTGGAGGCGATTAGCTCCCCGGCACCGCTGATATACGCGGCCGTGAGGGCGTACATCAGGAACATCATGCTAAAGCCGGTGATCCACTGGCCGTAGCGTCCCAGATAGCGCGCCGCCAGCGAACCCAGCCCGGTATCGGCGGGCACATGCTGGTAAACCTCAAGCAGCAGCAGTGCGGTATAGCACATTAATGCCCAGAGCGTGCCAAGCAGCAGCAGGGTCATCCCAAATCCCACTCCCGCGGCAGCCAGAGGCATTGCCAGCATTCCTGCGCCAATCGTCGTTCCGGCGACGATAAAAATACTTCCCAGGGTTCTGTTCTTCACGCTTTCCTCTACAACGACGCTTAACCGCAACAAAATCTGCGGCGCAGAGTAAGGCAAAAGCGGTAATTCGTCAAACCACCGTTACAAGGCGTGTAATGAAAGGTTTACGTATTGCGCTACTGCCCATCCTGAGTGGGGCGACGGTCAGGCGTGACGTAAATAGGGCGTACGGGGAATAAAATGCGTGTTTTAATGCAGGGGAAAGGTAAATTAACGCGGCGCCGGAAACCGGCACCGCGCTGATATTAATTCTGCGTATCGAGAGTCGACAGTTCTTTATCAATAAAGTAAAGTCCTTCGCCGGATTTACCCACCAGGGATAATTTATCCAGCACGGATTTAAACAGCTTCTCTTCTTCGTGTTGTTCCGCGACGTACCACTGCAGGAAATTAAAGGTTGGATAATCCTGGCCGATCATTGCCGCATGAACCAGTTCGTTAATTTTCTGGGTGATCAGCTGTTCGTGCTCGTAGGTGGCGCGGAACAGTTCGTCGAGAGAATTATATTCAGCAAAAGGCGATGCCACGTTCTCGATGCGCGGCAGGCTGCCCGTATCGGTCAGATAATCAAACAGGCGCTGCATGTGGGTCATCTCTTCCTGGGCGTGACGACGCAGAAACGCGGCCGCACCTTCAAAGCTGTGATAGCTGCACCAGGCGCTCATCTGCTGGTAGAGAAGGGATGAATAGAGCTCAAGGTTCATTTGTGCATTGAGCTTGTCGATCATTTCAGTTTTCAGCATGGTGGCGCTCCGGATTATTATTACGGGTTCATAATGAGCGACACTATAATTTGTTATTTAATTATTTGCAAAACGTAAAATTAAATATTTGTTCGTTTAAAATACGAATGGGAATAAAACGCATTGGCGATATTTATTTTTATTAATGCGAATTATTTTTGTTCTTAGTTAAATAAAGCGCCAGCAAACGCTGGCAGCTTTTTAATACCAGGGATTATTTGCCTTAGGGTTAACGGCATACCCCATGCACTTATACTGGATAGTAACGCTCTCGTTCAGGCACAAAGAGCCGCTTGTCAGGGTACAGGTTTTGACCGGCTGCCCGTAGGCAGAGGCGGTGGCATAGCCCATGTTCTGACAGGCTTTTACCGCGGTACCGTTATTAACATATTCATCGGACCAGGCGTTTTGCAGCACGGCCTGGCCATAGTCGAGGCGGACAATGCCGTTCGGCGCGTCGAGGCTGCTGATTTCCGCCTGGCGTTTAACGCTGCATCCCGCGAGCAGCAGGACTGTAGCGGCTACGATGGCTCTTTTCATGGTTCGCTCTGAGTGGATGGAAATACGTTATCGTACCCGCAGATGCCCGCTGCAATGCCAGGAATAGCCGGACGATCTACCCTCACTCTTTGCAACGGACGACGTAGATCCTTCCCTTCACAAAATTGTGAGCGTGCATTTGGTTTTTAAAACTGCATTTCATTTACTTTGAAAGTCTGTTTATTTGATGCCAGAATGAACGGGAACAGGTATCCATGGCGGGGAGCGCCCGCAGCGCATTCTGGAGAGACAAAATGAAAATTGCACTGATGATGGAAAACAGCCAGGCGGCTAAAAACCCAGTCATATTAAAAGAGCTGAAAACGGTAGCCGATGAAAAAGGGTTCCCGGTTTACAACGTGGGTATGAGCGACGAAAACGATCATCACCTGACCTACATCCACCTGGGCATTATGGCGAGCATTTTGCTGAATGCGAAAGCGGTGGATTTCGTAGTCACCGGCTGCGGCACCGGGCAGGGGGCGCTGATGTCGTTAAACATCCACCCTGGCGTGATTTGCGGCTACTGCATCGATCCCGCAGACGCGTTTCTCTTCGCGCAAATCAATAACGGCAATGCGCTCTCTCTGCCTTTTGCCAAAGGGTTTGGCTGGGGAGCGGAGCTAAACGTTCGCTTTATCTTTGAAAAGGCGTTTACCGGCCGAAAAGGGGAGGGATATCCTCCAGAGCGTAAAGAGCCGCAGGTGCGTAACGCCGGTATTCTGAACCAGGTAAAAGCGGCCGTGGTAAAAGATAACTATCTTGACTCGCTGCGCGCCATCGATCCTGAGCTGGTGAAGACCGCTGTTTCCGGCCCGCGTTTCCAGCAGTGCTTCTTTGAAAATTGCCAGGATAAGGCGATCGAGGATTTTGTTCGCAGTATCGTGGGTTAATGCGCACTGCGCAGTTTAAATTGTGATATGCGTCACAAAAATATTGATTTTTGTGACGATGGTCATATTATAGGCACATTGACTATAAAGTTGTATAACAAGTTAATGGAGCATCACAATGAAACTGCGCAAAATCCTGAAAAGTATGTGGGCCAATTACTGCCGCACTTTTAAAGACGTGCCGCCTGGCGCCATGTTCTGATAAAAAAAACCTGCTTCGGCGGGTTTTTTTGTGTCCTGCGGCAATGAAGGGCAGATGTCACGGGCCACGTTTTGATACTATGGCGGCCTTTGAATAAGGAGAAAGCCCCATGTCACAAAACCTGAGCGCCGATCAGGAACTGGTCTCTGACGTTGTCGCCTGTCAGCTGGTTATCAAGCAAATTCTTGATGTTCTGGACGTTATTGCACCGGTTGAAGTGCGCGAGAAGATGTCCACGCAGCTGAAAAACATCGATTTTGCCAGCCATCCCGCGGCTGCCGACCCGGTGACGCTTCGCGCGATCCAGAAAGCCATCGCGCTGATTGAACTGCGCTTTACGCCGCAGGGCGAGTCTCATTAAAACGCGAACGGGCGACCGCGTGTGTCGCCCGTTGAAAACGTTAAAAGAAGGTCTGGACCAGTAGGTAGCTCGCCGCGCAGGCGCAGCTCACGCCAATTAGCCCGGGCAGAATAAAGCTGTGGTTAATGATGAATTTGCCGATGCGGGTTGTTCCCGAGCGGTCAAAGCCGATGCAGGCTAAATCACTCGGGTAGGTCGGCAGAACAAAATAGCCGTAGGACGCCGGGAAGAAGGCGATCAGCATTTTTGGATCGATGCCCAACATCAATCCCATCGGCGCCACGGCCGTCAGGGCCGCCGCCTGGCTGTTTACCAGCTTCGACACCAGGAAAAGCACGATGGCATACGTCCACGGATGGCTTTTCACCACCCCTTCCAGTGCCAGCTTTAACTCATCGAGATGCGCCTGGAAAAAGGTATCGCTCATCCACGCCACCCCGAACACCGAGAAGATCGCCACCATACCGGCCTTGAATACCGCACCGTTTGAGATGGCTGAGGCATTGACCTTGCAGGCCATCAGCATCACGGCACCGGCGATGAGCATCATCATCTGAATGACGAGGTTCATCGACAGGGCCGTCATTTTACCTTTCAGCTCGAAGGACGGGCGCAGTTCGGGGAAAGCTCCGAGCAGGACTACCACCGCAATACCGGCAAAGAAAATCCATGTCGACCAGTAGGCCTGCTTCGGAAAACGCTGGTTCATTAACGTCTCCGTGCCGCCATAGATAAACTCGCGCTGTTTGGGATCTTTCAGTTTCTCCTGAAACTCCCCGTCATCAGCTAAATCTTTCCCCCGACGTAAACTCCACAGGGCCGCGATCGCGACGCCGAAAAGCGAAGCGGGAACCGATACGGCGAGGATTTCCAGGATCCCCCACGCGTGCCCAATCCCATGCTGTGCGGCCAGGATGGAGACCAGCGACACAACGGCGACGGAAACCGGAGACGCGGTGATCGCCATCTGGGATGCCACCGATGCCACCGCCATTGGGCGTTCCGGGCGGATCCCTTTTTTCAGGGCGATATCCGCAATGATGGGGAACATGGTGTAGACCACGTGCCCGGTGCCGCACAGAAAGGTCAGCATCCAGGTGGTAAAAGGGGCGAGAAGCGTGATGTGCTGCGGGTGTTTGCGCAGCAGGCGTTCAGCAAACTGCATCATGACGTTGAGGCCACCCGCGGTCTGCAGGGTAGCGGCACAGCCTATCACCGCGAGAATGGTTAACATGACGTCAACCGGAGGCTTGCCGGGCTGGAGCCCAAAGACAAAACACAAAATAAAAAGGCCAATACCGCTGATTAACCCAAGCCCCATGCCGCCGAAACGTGTTCCCGTCAGCAGGCAGAGGAGAATGACAACAAACTCAATGGTGATCATGCTTTTCCCTCGTCAATGATTATGTAATTAAATAAATCATTACATTTTGTAAGGTTAATCATTGAGAGCGAGATCTGATTTGTTAAATTTCAGCAAAAGCAGAGGGTTGGGGAGATAAGAAGGAACCTGCCTCCCTGAACCAGAGCCAAGGCAGGTTAAACGCTTAGTGGTGCTGCACCGTCACAAGATCGAGCAGGTGGCGGTCGGCTTGCTCCGGGCGTAAACCGGCCTGGCGCGCATTGTGGATCTCATCCGCCAGCGTTTTCAGCAGCATACCGTCCTGCTGCTGTTCTTTATCCATATCGCGTAAAAATTTAAGAGTGATGATGTCATGCTGTGCTCTGGCTTCATCGGCCAGCTTGTTGAGCGTCGTACAGCGCTGCTCATGCTCTTCCAGCGTTTTCTGGAACAGTTCTTCCAGAGAAGAGTAATTTTCATTGATCCCATCAAGGGCTTTAACAACCGGGTTAGCCCCCGCGGCCTTCAGGAAGTTAAAGACGCGCATCATATGGGTGACGTTGCTTTGTGCCTGTGAACGAAAGAACGTGGCAGAGCCCGTGAGACTTTTTTCAGAACACCATGCACTTAAGTGAAGGTGCAGGTTCGAGGCGTAGAACTCAAGGTTCATCTGCGCGTTAAGTTTTTGCATCATCGTTTGGGTAGCCATACTCATATCCTTATAGACTGTGGGACGTGATGTCCGCTGCTTAACCTGACAGCCAGGCAAATACGAAGAAAAACAGAATTGCAATTTTTGCAGTGACTAAAATCGATCGAAAATTCACTTCCTGTGTTCGATATAAATAAGCATACCTTTGTCTTATGATTAAGAAAACTCTTAATTAGGCTGTGTTTACCATACATTACAAAGTTTAATAT
>NZ_JADBQK010000030.1:0-51184 GCF_014895885.1 Enterobacter cloacae complex sp. P17RS | reverse complement strand
TATATAGCCACCAAATGAAATTTTATTAACCTGTTGATACTAAAGGTTAAGTGTCTTTCGAGGGATACTGATTTACTTTCGTGAACATTTAGCCGGAATAATGCTCTGTAAGAAAAATAAATACAGATTATTCATTTCAAATATATGATGCGTTGCTGAATTTGCGCTAAGTCAATTTTAACGGAATAACGCCGTTTCATAACGCGTTCGTTTTTTTGATGAAAAGCATGGATGCCCGTCAGGGGAGAGCCACAGCGACATCCGCCGTAAGGCATCAGGGATTTCTTAGCTAATCTTATGGATAATTCTGCTTATCCTGCTTTCATTTGTCAGACAATTCCTGCCTTTTTTATGTCATTTTTCGCTGAATTTATGTACGCAATTACTGTAATTCTGCGGTGTGATGGGGCTCTCTTATGGATGATTAATTTCCCGCTAAAACTATCACCAGCAATAACGCTTATGACGAGGTAAGCGCTAATGCCTTGTTTTAAGTCCGATTAAATAAGAAGCACGCAAATCTTCCCTACAGAAAAGAATGCTAAAGCTGGAGTTTACCATGCACAAATTTACTAAAGCGCTGGCGGCCATCGGTCTGGCTGCCGTTATGTCACAATCCGCTATCGCTGAGAATTTAAAACTCGGTTTTTTGGTAAAACAGCCGGAAGAACCCTGGTTCCAGACCGAATGGAAATTCGCTGATAAAGCCGGAAAAGATTTAGGTTTTGAAGTGATTAAAATCGCCGTGCCGGACGGTGAAAAAACCCTGAACGCCATCGACAGCCTGGCGGCCAGCGGCGCGAAAGGCTTTGTTATCTGCACCCCGGATCCAAAACTCGGATCGGCAATTGCGGCGAAAGCCCGCGGTTACGACATGAAGGTTATAGCGGTTGACGATCAGTTCGTTAACGCCAAAGGCAAACCGATGGACAGCGTTCCGCTGGTCATGATGGCGGCGACCAAAATTGGGGAACGTCAGGGGCAGGAGCTTTATAAAGAGATGCAGAAACGCGGCTGGGATGTGAAAGAGACCGCCGTCATGGCCATCACCGCAGACGAGCTGGACACGGCGCGTCGTCGTACGACCGGTTCAATGGACGCGCTGAAAGCGGCCGGCTTCCCTGAAAAACAGATCTATAAAGTGCCAACCAAATCCAACGACATCCCGGGCGCCTTTGACGCGGCGAACTCTATGCTGGTCCAGCACCCGGAAGTGAAGCACTGGCTGGTGGTTGGCATGAACGACAACACCGTGCTGGGCGGCGTGCGCGCGACGGAAGGTCAGGGCTTCAAGGCGCCTGACGTTATCGGGATCGGCATCAACGGCGTGGATGCGGTGAGCGAGCTGTCCAAAGCGCAGGCCACCGGCTTCTACGGCTCTCTGCTGCCAAGCCCGGACGTTCACGGCTACAAATCCAGCGAAATGCTCTACAACTGGGTCACCAAAGGGGCTGAACCGCCGAAATTTACCGAAGTGACCGACGTGGTGCTGATTACCCGCGACAACTTCAAAGAGGAACTGGCGAAAAAGGGACTGGGCGGTAAGTAATACGCTGTGATTGTGCCCCTTACTCGCCGTAAGGGGCCAGACGTACACACTACAGGAATCACGGAGTCGTTATGCAACAGTCTAATCCGTATCTCTCTTTTCGCGGCATCGGGAAAACGTTTCCCGGTGTTAACGCGCTGACCGATATCAGCTTCGACTGCTATGCCGGCCAGGTTCATGCCCTGATGGGGGAAAACGGAGCGGGGAAATCCACGCTGCTAAAAATCCTCAGCGGCAACTACGCGCCAACAACCGGCACGCTGGCCATTCGCGGTGAAGAGGTGGCCTTTGCCGATACCACGGCGGCGCTCAACGCCGGTGTCGCCATTATCTATCAGGAACTGCACCTCATCCCTGAGATGACCGTGGCCGAAAACATCTATTTAGGCCAGCTTCCGCACAAAAGCGGCGTGGTGAATCGTTCGCTACTTAATTATGAAGCGGGGCTGCAGCTTAAGCATCTTGGTCTGGACGTCGATCCCCAGACCCCGCTGAAATACCTCTCCATCGGCCAGTGGCAGATGGTTGAAATTGCCAAGGCGCTGGCGCGTAACGCCAGGGTTATTGCCTTTGATGAACCTACCAGTTCGCTTTCCGCGCGTGAAATCGAAAACCTGTTCCGCGTGATCCGCGAGCTGCGGCAGGAAGGCCGCACCATTTTGTACGTGTCGCACCGCATGGAGGAGATATTTGCCCTGAGCGATGCCATCACCGTATTTAAGGATGGGCGCTATGTGCGCACCTTTACCGATATGCAGCAGGTTAACCATGATCAGCTTGTTCAGGCGATGGTCGGGCGCGATCTGGGCGATATCTATCACTGGAAACCGCGCGAGTACGGCCCCGAGCGTCTGCGTCTGGACAACGTCAAAGCGCCGGGCGTGCGAACGCCGGTTTCGTTATCCGTACGCAGCGGTGAGATCGTCGGTCTGTTTGGCCTTGTTGGGGCGGGACGCAGCGAGCTGATGAAAGGGCTGTTCGGCGGTACACGCATTACCGCAGGGCAGGTCTCTATTGACGGCGAGCAGGTGGATATCCAGAAACCCGCCCACGCAATCAGGGCCGGGATGATGCTCTGCCCGGAAGACCGCAAGGCGGAGGGGATCATTCCGGTGCATTCGGTGCGCGACAACATCAACATTTCCGCCCGGCGTAAATTTATCCGCGCGGGTTGCCTGATTAACGACGGCTGGGAGTCGAGCAACGCCGACCATCATATTCGCTCGCTGAATATCAAAACGCCGGGACCGGAACAGCTGATTATGAATCTGTCAGGAGGAAACCAGCAGAAGGCCATTTTAGGCCGCTGGCTGTCGGAGGATATGAAGGTCATTCTGCTGGACGAGCCGACGCGCGGTATCGATGTGGGCGCAAAACACGAGATTTACAACGTGATATATGAACTGGCAAAACGCGGCGTGGCGGTGTTGTTCGCCTCCAGCGATCTGCCTGAGGTGCTTGGCGTTGCTGACCGCATTGTAGTGATGCGCGAAGGCGAAATCGCCGGTGAATTACTTCATGAACAGGCGAATGAACAACAGGCGTTGAACCTCGCCATGCCTAAAGTCAGCCAGGCTGTCGCCTGAGTAAGGAGTTAATGATGTCCTCTGTTACTACATCCGGAGCGCCGAAGTCGGCTTTTAGTTTTGGACGCATCTGGGATCAGTACGGCATGCTGGTGGTCTTTGCCGCACTCTTCATCGCCTGTGCAATCTTCGTCCCTAATTTTGCCACCTTCATTAATATGAAAGGGCTGGGACTGGCGATTTCCATGTCCGGCATGGTGGCCTGCGGCATGCTCTTCTGTCTGGCCTCCGGTGATTTCGACCTGTCGGTGGCCTCGGTTATCGCCTGCGCGGGCGTCACCACGGCGGTGGTGATCAACATGACGGAAAGCCTGTGGATTGGCGTTTTTGCCGGTCTGTTGCTTGGCGTGATCAGCGGTCTGGTGAACGGTTTTGTTATCGCACGCCTGAAGATTAATGCCCTGATTACCACGCTTGCAACGATGCAGATAGTCCGCGGTCTGGCCTATATCATCTCCGACGGTAAAGCGGTAGGGATTGAAGACGAGCGCTTCTTTACGCTGGGCTACGCCAACTGGCTGGGCCTGCCTGCGCCTATCTGGCTCACCGTGGCCTGCCTGATCCTGTTCGGCTTCCTGCTGAACCGCACCACCTTTGGTCGTAATACGCTGGCGATCGGCGGCAATGAAGAAGCGGCCCGTCTGGCAGGGGTGCCGGTTGTACGCACCAAGATTATTATCTTCGTGCTCTCCGGGCTGGTCTCCGCCGCGGCGGGGATTATTCTGGCGTCGCGTATGACCAGCGGCCAGCCAATGACTTCTATCGGTTATGAGCTGATCGTCATCTCGGCGTGCGTTTTAGGGGGCGTTTCCCTCAAGGGAGGCATCGGAAAAATCTCATATGTAGTGGCCGGTATCCTGATTTTGGGCACGGTGGAAAACGCCATGAACCTGTTGAATATTTCGCCGTTCTCTCAGTACGTCGTGCGCGGCCTGATCCTGCTGGCAGCCGTGATTTTCGACCGTTACAAGCAAAAAGCGAAGCGTACCGTGTAACCCCAGCGCTGACTTTTTATTGCTCAACTAATAACCATAGTTGACCCCTGAACCGCCTCGCCAGTTTTGCTGGCGGGGCGGTTGTCAAATGGCGAGGCCCATCACACTGTCTATACTTACATGGCTATGAAAGAGGTAAAGGCGTTTACCTCTCGTAAACCGTAAGGAGGATTAGGGTGGCTGACTTGTTAACCGCACCGCCTGTACTGCCCGGAAAATATGCTTTCTTTTTTGACCTCGACGGGACGCTCGCCGGGATCCAGCCGCATCCTGACGACGTGGTCGTACCGGATACGGTGCTAGAGAATTTGCAGCAGCTCTCTCGACTGAACGAGGGCGCATTGGCATTGATTTCAGGGCGCTCAATGGCCGAGCTGGACGTGCTCGCCAGTCCTTACCACTTTCCGCTGGCCGGTGTACACGGAGCGGAGCGCCGCGATATCCATGATCAACTGCATGTTGTATCACTCCCCGATACCTTAATTCAGGCGTTACATACTGAACTCTCCTCGGCGCTGGCGTCGCTCCCGGGCACGGAACTGGAAGCGAAAGGCATGGCGTTCGCCTTGCACTATCGGCAGGCTCCGCATCACGAAGCGGCGATCTTTGCGATTGCCCGCAGCGTGGCCTATGCACATCCGCAGCTCGCGCTGCAGCCGGGGAAGTGCGTCGTTGAGATAAAACCTGAGGGCATCAATAAGGGGGCCGCTATTGCGGCGTTTATGGCGGAACCGCCATTTAAGGGACGTACACCGGTATTTTTTGGCGATGACCTGACCGATGAGGCCGGTTTTCGCGTGGTGAAACAGGCCGGAGGGATCGCCGTCAAGGTAGGGCCTGGTGACACTGTCGCAGAGTGGCGTCTGGCGAATGTCGAGGCCGTGTGGCAGTGGATTTCTGATATCGCTAACCAGCAACAACAACAAATAGCGCAAAACAAAGGGGGAAACCATTATGGGTCGCTTAGTCGTCGTCTCTAACCGAATTGCACCGCCTGATGATAAAAAAGCCAGTGCAGGTGGCCTGGCGGTAGGGGTATTAGGTGCCTTAAAAGCTGCTGGCGGGCTGTGGTTTGGCTGGAGCGGTGAAATCAATGAACAAGAGAAACCGCTTAAAAAGGTGACGCGCGGGAACATTACGTGGGCATCATTTGCGCTCAAAGAGAAAGACTATGACGAGTATTACTCGCAGTTCTCCAACGCGGTCCTGTGGCCTGCGTTTCACTATCGTCTTGACCTGGTGAAATTCCAGCGTGAATCCTTCGAGGGCTACTCGCGGGTGAACGCGCTGCTGGCGGATAAACTGCTGCCTTTAATAGAGGAAGACGACATTTTATGGATCCACGATTATCATCTGCTCCCCTTCGCCAGAGAGCTGCGTAAAAGGGGAGTCAATAACCGGATTGGCTTCTTCCTGCACATTCCGTTCCCGACGCCGGAAATTTTCACCGCGCTGCCGCCGCATGAAGAACTGCTGGAGGCGCTGTGTGATTATGACCTGCTGGGCTTCCAGACCGAAAATGACCGTCTCGCGTTCCTGGACTCCGTGTCAGGCAAAACGCGCCTGGTAACCAACGGCGGCAAAACCCATACGGCGTGGGGAAAAACCTTCCACACCGAGGTCTATCCGATTGGTATTGAACCCGACGAAATTGCGGAACAGGCCTCGGGCCCGCTGCCGCCGAAGCTGGCCCAGCTTAAGAATGAACTCAAGCACGTGAAGAATATCTTCTCGGTAGAGCGTCTGGATTATTCCAAAGGGTTGCCGGAACGCTTCCTGGCGTATGAAACGCTGCTGGATAAATACCCTCAGCACCACGGTAAAATCCGCTATACCCAGATCGCGCCAACGTCGCGCGGGGAAGTGCAGGCCTATCAGGATATTCGTCATCAGCTGGAGACAGAAGCAGGGCGCATCAACGGGCGCTACGGCCAGCTGGGCTGGACGCCGCTCTTTTATCTGAATCAGCATTTTGACCGTAAGATCCTGATGAAGGTTTTCCGCTACGCCGACGTTGGCCTGGTTACGCCGCTGCGCGACGGGATGAACCTGGTGGCAAAAGAGTACGTGGCGGCTCAGGACCCGGCGGATCCGGGCGTGCTGGTGCTTTCCCAGTTTGCCGGGGCAGCGAACGAACTGACCTCAGCGCTGCTCGTTAACCCTTACGATCGGGATGATGTGGCAAATGCCCTCAACCGCGCGCTGACCATGCCGCTGACGGAGCGAATTTCCCGCCATGCCGAAATGATGGAGACGATCCGGAATAACGATATAAATCACTGGCAGGCGCGTTTCATTCAGGATCTACGCGAAATAGCCCCGCAAAGTCACGAAGGCGATCTGCAAAAAAAGATCGCGACCTTCCCTAAACTCGCCTGATATTCCTCTGGGGGGGTTAAGCCCCCCCAAGCGGCACTAACAGCACGTCAACCTGGCTTGAGGCGATAATAGATTTTGCCGCGCAGGTAGCCCTTGATATAAAGCTGTGGTTATGGTTCCCGCAAATCACTAAATCAATATTCTGCTTGCGGCACATATTAAGAATATGGGCATTCAGTTCCCCCGTCGCAATAACGGTTTCATCAATGGGGTACTCTGCTTTTTCGACAAGCTCTCGCAGAAACTGCTGCGTTTCCTCCTGCAAAACCTCACGAATATCTTCCAGCATCGGGGCCGCCAGTTGATTGTACATCTCGGGCTCGGCCGCGAGGGTGATGAGGCTGATGCGCGCATTATGCGGCCGGGCGATGGATACGGCCCGGGCGACAAGCTGGTGGCTTTCGGGGGAAACGGCAACAGAAACAAGAAGATGGGAGTAACTCATGGCGCACTCCTTAGATGCCTGACAGACAGCGTTTCATCACCATTACCGCGAATTTCCTGGTTTCGCAAGACTTGAATACGACATTAGTGTGAAGCTTATCATAATTATTCATTAATTATTCTTATAAGAAGAATAACTGATAAATGCGCCTAAATGAAAAAAATTAACAACTTAACGTAAGTCACACAAATCCTCGCTTTCGCTATTAAATCATTCTAACAAGTTATAAACGCATTTCGAATGATCACGCAATGAAACAATTTTATTGCCAGAAATGCATAACTCTATGTTTTATCGAAGTAATCAAAATGTATCCCTGACGCATACGCGATGTAAACGATTGCTGATACTGCACGCACGGGTAGAAGCACATTGCGTGCCACTTATTCTCACGCTTATGCATGAGTATTCGTCGATTAAGAATACAAAACAGTGCCGATTGCTTAAAAAATGAGCAAATTAGAAGTCATACTGATGGATTTATGGGTAACATTCACTTAAATTGTGTGACGTAGATCACATTTTTTTTAAATTTGAGGGTGGCTGCATTGTATGTGTCAAATCTGGCGAGTAGAGTTTGCGTCGAATTAGGAAAAATCTTAGTTATTTGTAAGAAATGATAAAACCTGTAAGAGATGTAACCGCGTTGCATCCCTTACGCGTTTGGATGAATACAAACCTAGATTCAACTATGCATTTAGCCTTTTCTTTTTTATACCGGGTGATTTCCCGGCGACATCACGGGGTGCGGTCTTTCCGCATAAAAATAATAGTTGGTTATTCGGGATGGGAACAATGCATACATCCGAGTTGCTAAAACATATCTATGACATCAATTTGTCATATTTACTGCTCGCGCAGCGTTTAATTAGTCAGGACAAAGCGTCCGCGATGTTTCGTCTGGGTATTAACGAAGAAATGGCAACCATGCTGGGTGGATTAACCCTCCCGCAGATGGTAAAACTGGCGGAAACGAATCAACTGGTGTGCCAGTTCCGTTTTGATAATCCGCAGACGATAACGCGTCTGACGCAGGAATCCCGCGTGGACGATCTGCAACAGATCCATACCGGTATCCTGCTCTCCACTCGCTTGCTTAGCGACATCAGTCAGCCTGATGACGCAGCCCGTAAGAAAAGGGCCTAGCAATGAGCGAAAAAAGCATTGTTCAGGAAGCGCGTGACATACAGCTGGCCATGGAGCTGATTACGCTGGGTGCTCGTTTACAAATGCTGGAAAGCGAGACTCAGTTGAGCCGTGGTCGCCTCATCAAACTGTATAAAGAGTTACGCGGTAGTCCCCCGCCGAAAGGCATGCTGCCGTTTTCTACGGACTGGTTTATGACCTGGGAGCAGAACATCCACGCTTCCATGTTCTGTAATGCCTGGCAGTATCTTCTCAAAACCGGTTTGTGTAGCGGCGTAGACGCCGTGATCAAAGCGTACAAACTTTACCTTGAACAATGCCCACAGCAGGAAGAAGGCCCTCTGCTGGCGCTGACCCGCGCATGGACGCTGGTGCGTTTTGTTGAGAGCGGAATGCTTGAACTGTCGCGCTGCAATTGCTGCGACGGCAATTTTATTACCCATGCTCATCAGCCTGCAGGCAGCTTCGCCTGTAGTTTATGTCAGCCGCCGTCCCGCGCAGTAAAAAGACGTAAACTTTCCCGGGATGCTGCCGATATTATTCCACAACTGCTGGATGAACAGATCGAACAAGCTGTTTAACCCGAACGTGTGGGCAAGATTCCAGCAGCGGTAAGTCATTACCGCTGCTTTTTTTTACCCCGCAAACGGTAAACGCTGCGAGCTGGACGTCCTTGCCATAGTCACTAGCGGAAGGATGATGTCGTGCTTATCTTATTAGGTTACCTGGTAGTTCTCGGTACAGTTTTCGGCGGTTACATGATGACCGGCGGGCACCTTGGAGCACTCTATCAACCGGCTGAACTTATTATCATCGGCGGCGCAGGGGTAGGGGCTTTTATCGTTGGCAACAACGGTAAATCGATCAAGGGCACGTTGAAGGCAATTCCATTGCTTTTCCGTCGCTCGAAATACACCAAAAGCATGTATATGGATCTGCTGGCGCTGCTCTATCGCCTGATGGCGAAGTCGCGTCAGCAGGGGATGTTCTCGCTTGAACGGGATATCGAAAACCCGAAAGAGAGCGAAATTTTTGCCAGCTATCCGCGCATTCTGGCGGACGCCATGATGCTGGATTTCATCGTCGATTACCTGCGTCTCATCATCAGCGGCAATATGAATACCTTCGAAATTGAAGCGCTGATGGACGAAGAGATCGAAACCCACGAAAGCGAATCTGAAGTGCCGGCCAACAGCCTGGCGCTGGTGGGCGACTCCCTTCCGGCGTTTGGTATCGTGGCGGCGGTCATGGGGGTGGTACACGCCCTGGCCTCGGCGGACCGTCCGGCGGCTGAACTGGGCGCGCTGATTGCCCATGCGATGGTGGGCACCTTCCTCGGTATTTTGCTGGCTTATGGTTTTATCTCTCCGCTGGCAAGCGTGCTGCGCCAGAAAAGCGCGGAAACCACCAAAATGATGCAGTGCGTGAAGATCACGCTGCTCTCTAACCTCAACGGTTACGCGCCACCGATCGCGGTTGAATTTGGCCGTAAAACGCTTTACTCCAGCGAGCGTCCGTCGTTTATCGAGCTTGAAGAACACGTGCGCGCGGTGAAAAACCCAAACCAACAGACGACAACTGAGGACGCATGAAAAACCAGTCCCATCCGATCGTCATCGTTAAAAAACGCAAGCACAAGGGCGGCGGGCACGGTTCCCACGGCTCCTGGAAAATCGCGTACGCCGACTTTATGACCGCAATGATGGCGTTCTTTCTGGTGATGTGGCTGATCTCCATCTCCAGCCCGAAGGAGCTTATCCAGATTGCCGAATATTTCCGTACCCCGCTGGCGACGGCGGTGACCGGTGGGCCGCGTATCTCTAACAGCGAAAGCCCGATCCCTGGCGGCGGCGATGATTACACCCAGCAGAAGGGTGAGGTGAAAAAAGAGCCGAACATCGACGAGCTGAAACGCAAGATGGAGCAGGCGCGTCTGAAAAAACTGCGTGGCGATCTCGACCAGCTGATTGAAGCGGATCCTAAACTGCGCGCGCTGCGACCGCACCTGAAAATCGATCTGGTCCAGGAAGGGCTGCGTATTCAGATTATCGACAGCCAGAACCGCCCGATGTTTAAAACCGGGAGTGCGGAAGTTGAGCCGTACATGCGCGATATTTTACGCGCCATTGCGCCGGTGCTGAACGGCATTCCTAACCGAATCAGCCTTTCGGGCCACACGGATGACTTCCCGTACGCCAGTGGGGAAAAGGGATACAGCAACTGGGAGCTTTCTGCCGATCGTGCCAACGCCTCGCGTCGCGAGCTGGTGGCAGGTGGGCTTGATGATGGCAAGGTACTGCGCGTGGTCGGCATGGCAGCAACCATGCGGGTCTCCGACCGCGGGCCGGATGACGCCATCAACCGTCGTATCAGTCTTTTAGTGCTGAACCAGCAGGCGGAGCAGGCCATCCTGCACGAAAACGCCGAAAGTCAGAATGAGTCACTGGACGATTTAAAACAGCCTGGGGCCGTCCCTGCGGCTGCCGTTCCAACATCGCCACCAGCCAATCCGAGGTGATAGCGTGAGCATGGATATTAGCGATTTTTACCAGACATTCTTTGATGAAGCCGACGAACTGTTGGCGGATATGGAGCAACATTTGCTCGATCTGGTGCCCGAAGCACCGGACTCCGAGCAGCTCAATGCCATCTTCCGCGCGGCGCATTCTATTAAAGGCGGAGCCGGAACGTTTGGATTTACCATCCTGCAGGAAACGACCCATTTAATGGAAAACCTGCTTGATGAAGCACGACGCGGTGAGATGCAGCTCAATACCGACATTATCAACCTGTTTTTGGAAACCAAAGATATTATGCAGGAACAGCTCGACGCCTATAAAAGTTCGGCAGAGCCTGATGCCGCCAGCTTTGAATACATCTGCAATGCGCTGCGCCAGCTCGCCCTGGAAGCAAAAGGTGAGGTCGCTGCAGCCGTTGTCCCTGCGGCAAAGCTGAGCGTTGTCGATGCGGTTGCTGCTGAAGAGGCCGCGCCAGCCGCCGCGCAAGCGGGCAAGCTGCGCGTTGTGCTGTCACGCCTGAAAGAGAGCGAAGTTAACCTGCTGGAAGAAGAGCTGGGTAACCTGGCGAAATTAAGTAACGTAGTGAAAGGCAAAGACAGCCTCGCAGCGACCCTCGATGACGGTATCAGTCAGGACGATATCGTGGCGGTGCTGTGCTTTGTCATTGAAGCCGACCAGATCGCCTTCGAAACGGAAGCCGCCGCGGTAGCAGCTCCGGTTGCAGAAGAAGAGGTTGCTGTCGTTGCCCAGGCCGCCGCACCGGCTGTGGCCCCAGCGGCCCCGGTGCTGAAGGCGGTGCCAAAAGAGGCCGCGGCGCCTGGCCGTGGTGAAAAACCGGCCGCGCGCTCCAGTGAGTCCACCAGCATCCGTGTTGCCGTTGAGAAGGTTGACCAGCTGATTAACCTGGTTGGCGAACTGGTGATCACCCAGTCCATGCTGGCGCAGCGTTCTAACGAACTGGACCCGGTCACGCACGGCGATCTGATCACCAGCATGGGCCAGCTGCAGCGTAACGCCCGCGACCTGCAGGAATCGGTGATGTCCATCCGCATGATGCCGATGGAATATGTCTTCAGCCGCTTCCCGCGCCTGGTGCGCGACCTTGCCAGCAAGCTGAATAAGCAGATTGAACTGACCCTGATGGGCAGCTCAACGGAGCTGGATAAGAGCCTGATCGAGCGCATCATCGACCCGTTAACGCACCTGGTGCGTAACAGCCTCGACCACGGTATTGAACTGCCGGAAAACCGCATTGCCGCCGGGAAATCTCCGGTCGGGAATCTGATCCTCTCTGCGGAACATCAGGGCGGGAACATCTGCATCGAAGTGACCGACGACGGCGCGGGCCTTAACCGCGAGCGCATCCTGGCGAAAGCCATTTCACAGGGGATGGCGGTGAATGAAAACATGACCGACGAAGAAGTGGGCATGCTGATCTTCGCGCCGGGCTTCTCGACCGCCGAGCAGGTGACGGACGTTTCCGGACGCGGCGTCGGCATGGACGTGGTGAAACGTAACATTCAGGAGATGGGCGGCCACGTTGAGATCCAGTCTAAACAGGGCTCCGGCACCACCATCCGCATCCTGCTCCCGCTGACGCTGGCGATCCTCGACGGCATGTCGGTCAAAGTCGCGGACGAAGTCTTCATTCTGCCGCTGAACGCGGTGATGGAATCCCTCCAGCCGCGTGAAGAAGATCTGCATCCGCTGGCGGGCGGCGAGCGCGTTCTCGAAGTGCGCGGTGAGTACCTGCCGCTGGTCGAGCTGTGGAAAGTGTTCGAAGTGGACGGGGCGAAGACCGAGGCCACGCAGGGTATCGTGGTGATCCTGCAAAGCGCGGGCCGTCGCTACGCGCTGCTGGTCGATCAGCTGATTGGTCAGCACCAGGTGGTGGTGAAGAACCTCGAAAGCAACTACCGCAAGGTGCCGGGTATTTCTGCTGCCACCATTCTGGGGGATGGTAGCGTGGCGCTGATCGTCGACGTGTCGGCGCTTCAGGGATTAAATCGTGAACAACGTGTGGCGTACACAGCCGCCTGATTAAGTAGAAGGTAATAACATGACCGGTATGAGTAATGTAACGAAACTGGCGGGCGAGCCATCAGGGCAGGAGTTCCTGGTATTCACTTTGGGCGATGAGGAGTACGGCATCGATATCCTGAAAGTGCAGGAAATTCGTGGTTACGACCAGGTTACCCGCATCGCTAACACGCCAGCGTTTATTAAAGGCGTCACCAACCTGCGCGGCGTGATTGTGCCAATCGTGGATCTGCGCGTGAAGTTCAGCCAGGGCGACGTTGACTACAACGACAATACCGTCGTGATCGTCCTGAACCTGGGACAGCGCGTGGTGGGTATCGTGGTGGATGGCGTATCTGACGTGCTTTCCCTGACCTCTGACCAGATTCGTCCTGCGCCGGAGTTTGCGGTCACGCTGTCGACCGAATACCTGACCGGCCTGGGGGCGCTCGGCGAGCGTATGCTGATTCTGGTGAACATCGAGAAGCTGCTGAACAGCGAAGAGATGGCGCTGCTGGATATCGCGGCGAATCATGTAGCGTAGGTAAATGCAAAACGGCAACCCAGGTTGCCGTTTTTAGTGTTTGCTCCCTCTCCCTGTGGGAGAGGGCTGGGGTGAGGGCATCAGGCCTCACCCTTTTTCATGCCATTACGCTTCCTGCTTTACCAGTTCAGCTTCAGCTTCCCGCGCACCTTCATTCTGCGAGAGCATCGCCGTCGCAATCCCGTTCCCCAGCACGTTAATCGCGGAACGCCCCATATCCAGGAAGTGGTCGATCCCCATCAGCAGCAGGATCCCCGCCACCGGAATGTTAAAGCTTGGGATCGTCGCGGCCAGCACCACCAGCGAAGAACGCGGCACGCCCGCAATGCCTTTCGACGCCAGCATCAGGGTTAACATCAGCACCGTCACCTCAGAGAAGCTCAGGTGAATGTTGTACGCCTGCGCAATAAACATCGAGGCAAACGAGCAGTACACCATCGACCCCACGAGGTTGAAGGAGTAGCCAATCGGCAGAACGAAAGAGGCGATATTGCGCGAGCAGCCAAAGCGCTCCAGCTGCTCCAGCGTTTTAGGGTAGGCCGCTTCAGAACTGCTGGTGGTGAATGCGACCAGCACCGGATCTTTCAGCATGCTGACCAGGCGAAACACCTCTTTTTTCAGCACCATGTAACCCACGGCCAGCAGCACCATGCAGGTGAGAAGAATGGCAACGTAGTAGCCGCCAATAAAGGAGGCGTAGTTCAACAGGATGCCCAGACCCTGCGTGGCAATGACGGAGGAGATCGCCGCGAAGATGGCCAGTGGCGCAACGTACATCACGTAACCCGTTACCTTCAGCATGATATGGGAAACCACATCCAGTGCGGCCACCAGCGGCGCGTTGAATTTCTGCCCCAGCGACGCGCCGCCGATGCCGAAGAACATCGAGAACACCACAATCTGCAGGATCTCATTGTTCGACATCGCCCCCGCGATGCTGGTGGGAATGGTGTGAGACAGGAACGCCTTCAGCGTCATCCCGCCCACGGCCAGACCGGTATCCACCGCCTCGGTTGGAATAGTCAGGTTCAGGCCGCTTCCCGGACGCTCCAGCGTGACGATAAACAGTCCGACCAGAATAGAAAGCACGGATGAACTGATGAACCATACCATCGCTTTGCCGCCCACCCGGCCTATGGTGGAGGTTTCTCCCAGCTTCATAATGCCCACGGTCAGCGTGCTGAAGACCAGCGGCGCAATAACCATTTTGATCAGACGGAGGAAAATATCGGTCAGAAGGGTAATATTATCCGACCAGGCTTTGATGGCATCCGCAGATGCGTACTCGTGAATTGCCGCCCCTGAAAGAATACCCGCCAGCATGAATATCACGATGAAGAGTGTAAGTTTGTTTGCACTTGCCACGAAAAAAGACCCTCTATGCGCTATCAGATGTCGCCCGCGCCGATACATATAAATTTTTTATTACTGCGCGGGAAAATATTCGGCACATAAATTGACGCAAAGCGTAGGGGGTTACAACAAGTTTTTAAGTTTTATTGATTTTGTTGTTGGTAGTATGACGATATATTGTGATGGTGATCACACTATAAGGGATATATTCTCTTCTGAAAAAATAAAAATGCGGCCAAAATAATTTTAATTCATTGTTATTTATAAGAATATTAAGTCAATAGGACACAAGGATTATGCGTTTTGGGGCGGGTGGTGGAAGCGATATCCGTAAACTAAATTCTCATTAACCCCTCTCAGAGGAACCTTAAGCGGGGCTAACATCTTGAACAGCATAAATAAAATGTGGCAAGGGAACGCGTTTGACTTCCGGAGGGTGAAAAATGAAAAGAAAACGCCTTTTAATCTGCGCTGGCGCGTTACTGGCGGCGACAACGGTACATCCTGCGCTGGCCGTGACCAGCAGCGGCACCATCGGTGCGACGCTGACCCTCACAAACGGGTGTCTGATTAACGGATCGCCCACGCAAAACGGTATTAACTTCGGGACACTCGATTTTGGTACCCATCCCGCCACGTTTTCCACGCTGACCACCCAGCTCACCGGCGCCAGCGGCGGGAATACGTTCACCATTCAGTGCACCACCGCCAGCTATACGGTGGCGATCACCGGCAACACTAACTCCACCGCACCCGGTACCGTGGTCGGCACGCCGGGCACGCCTGCGCGCTATCTGATCAATACCGCCAATGCGGCGCAGGGCGTGGCTTACAGTCTGTACAGCGACAGCGGATTTAACAACGTCATCGCCAACAACGCGGCGCTGCCGGTCGCGTCGACGGCGGGCGGGGTCAACAGCTACACCCTTTACGGGCGCATCACCGGCGGCGGTAACAGCGTCACGGTGGTGCCGGGCACTTATACCGACACGATCAACGTCAGCGTCACCTACTAGCTCCAGCCATGAAGGCCTCCTTTTTAAGTCTGCGCGCTTGCGCAGAGGGGATCGTGCAGCCTTTTTTTGCGCTGGCGCTGGGGCTGACCCTGGTTTCCGGGGCCGGCGCTGTGACGTCGCAGTCGTTTAAGGTGAGCGCGACCGTCGTGCCGGGATGTTCTGTCACGACGGGGACCGGCGGGATCTTCGGGACGCTGGATTTTGGAACCCATACCGGCGTGGAGAGTGCCCCGGTCAGCACCAGCTTTGTGCCCAACGGGGCGCTGTCCATCGCCTGCACGCCGGGCGTGGCGCTGAGCATGAGTATCAACGGCGGGCAAAACTACGCCTCGGTGCGCCGCATGACGCGTTCAGGCGGCACCGACGTGGTGGGCTACCGGCTTTACAGCAGCAGTTCACTGGCGGCGAACAGTGAGATTGGGGTCAACCAGGCCATCCCGGTGACCTACACCAACAGCAACAATATTGCACTACCACTTTTTGGCGTAGCGCTGCTGACGGGATTTAGCCCGGCAGGCACCTATTCCGATCAGCTCACCGTGACCTTGTCATGGTGAAAAAGGGAGAACATTCGATGAAGCCACTATTCAGGCATTGGTACCTGGTGAGTATGTTGGGCGTGACCGCCATGGCGGCAGGACAGGCGCAGGCGGCGGCGACCATTCTGTTATGGCCCATCGATCCGTGGCTGTCGGCCGACAGCAAAGCGACTGAATTGTGGATCCAGAATCAGGGAAACAGTGCCACAACGATGCAGGTGCGCATTGTGCGCTGGAAGCAGGAGGGGGGCTTTGAGCGCTATACCGCCCAGCAGGACGTGGTCGCCAGCCCGCCCATCGTCACCATCGGCAAAGGCAGTAAACAGCTGATCCGCCTGATCAAACAGGGTACGGTTCCGATGGGCGTTGAACAAGCCTATCGCATTATCGTGGATGAAATTCCCCAGCCGGACGCGAAGGCCGACCCCGCCATCGGCCTTAAACTGCAGATGCGCTATTCCATACCGCTGTTCGTTTACGGACAGGGGATCCCGACAATAAAAGAGGGGGCGCATCATGCCCTCGTGGATACCCGTAACCTAAGCTGGCGCGTCACGCAGGTGGCGGGCCAGCCTGCCATTGAAGTGCGCAATCAGGGCGATGTTCACGTCAGGCTCAGCCAGGTGGCGCTGGAGCAGGGGGGACAAAAGCGCATGATTGCGGATGGCCTGCTGGGCTATGTGCTGCCGGGCAGCACCCGCAGCTGGCCGATTCCGGCCGGGATCCGCCAGCCCAGCCAGATCAGCGCGCAGATTAATGCCAGGGATGCACAATGGCAGTCGACGCCCGTCAACTGAAGCCCGCAATGATGATCCTGCTTTGCGTGAGTACCAGTACCTGGGCCGAACCGGGTGATGACAGCTTACCGCCGCCGCCGCAAGCGCAGGCGATAAACGGGGAGGCGGTTTTCCAGCTCGCCCTGGTACTGAACCACTACGACACCGGGCTGGTGGTTCCCGTGACGCAACGCGACGGCGCTTACTATATCTCCAGCGCCGATTTGCTGCGCGCCGGGCTTCCGCCTGAACATGTGCCCAACGGCGACGTCAATCTCAGCACGCTTCCGGCGGTGCGGGTGGAGTATGACAGTCCCGCGCAGCGTCTGCTGCTGACCGTGCCCCGTGAGTGGATAACCTCCCGCGTCACCCCGTTTGGCGGCCAGCCGACGCAGAGTAAGCCTCACTATGGCAGAGGCGCGCTGCTCAATTACGATTTTTATACCAACCATACCGAGCACGTCGGCGGGCAGGCCTCGCTCTGGCATGAATTCCGCTACTTCAATGAAAACGGTTCATTCTCCTCCACCGGCTACGCCCGCGAAAATTTCACCGGCAACGACGGTCAGCAGGAGGGCTATGTCCGCTATGACACCACCCTTCTGGTGACCAACGAGGAGGACGCCACCACCTGGACCGCCGGGGATGTCATCAGCGATGCCCTGAGCTGGAGCAGCAGCGTCCGCATGGGCGGGATCAGCTATGGGCGTGATTTCTCCCTGCGTCCGGACCTGGTGACCTGGCCGCTGCCGGAATTTTCAGGTGAAGCGGCGGTGCCGACCTCGGTCGACCTCTTCATTAACGGCTACCGCTCCGGGTCCACGCAGCTGCAGCCCGGACCGTTCACCCTGACGAACCTGCCCTACATTAACGGCGCCGGGGATGCGGTGCTGGTCACCACCGATGCGCTGGGGCGCCAGGTGAGTACCACGCTGCCGTTTTACGTCACCAGCGATCTGCTGAAAGAAGGGCTTAGCGACGGGGCCGTTACCCTGGGGAGCCTGCGGCGCAACTACGGCATTAAGAATTTTGACTACGGCCCGGCGGCGGGGAGCGGATCGTATCGCTACGGCCTGACGGACTGGCTGACGCTGGAGGGGCACGCCGAAGGCGCGGAGGAACTGGCGCTCGCCGGTGCGGGGACGGTGGTCAAGCTGGGGCGTTTTGGCGTGGTGAATACCTCGTACAGCCAGAGCCGGATGCGCGGAGATGACGGCGGGCAAATCAACTGGGGCTACCAGTACAGCACCAGCGAGTTCAGCCTCGCCACCCAGCATACCCGCCGCGATCGCGGCTTTGGTAACCTGGCCCTGTATGACCAGCCGACGGTGTACGACGAAAATGACCGCCCCATCGCCAGCTTTAGCCGCAATACCGATCAATATTCCCTGACCTTCAACCTGGGGGAATACGGCAACATCGGGGCGGCCTGGATCGGCGTGGAGAGCTTTGACAGCCAGAAAACCGAGCTGCTTAACCTCTCCTGGAGCCGAAATCTGTGGGGCTCCAGCAGCATTTACCTCGCCGCCAGCCGGGACCAGCAGCGGGGCGACTGGACGGTCGCGATGTCATTCCAGGTGCCGCTGGGCGAACGCGACAGCGCGGCGCTCACCGTGGAAAATACCCCGGATGCAGGCAGCACGCAGCGCATCAACTACAACCACTCGATGCCCTCCGACGGCGGCTTCAGCTGGAATATGGCGTGGGCGAACCAGTCGCGATCGAATAACTACCAGCAGGGAACGGTGGGCTGGCGCAATAACAATATCGAGCTGCAGGGGGGCGGGTACGGCGAGAAGGGCATGATGACCTGGTGGAGCGAAGCGATGGGCTCCCTGGTGCTGATGGACGGCGAACTGTTTGCGGCAAACAAAATCAACGATGCGTTTGTGGTCATCAGCACCGATGGCCAGCCGGATGTCCCCGTCAGCTATGAAAACCAGCCGGTTGGTAAAACCAACCGCAACGGGTATCTGCTGGTGAGCGGCGTCTCGGCCTATTACCCGGCAAGCTACAGTATTAATACCCTGAACCTGCCTGCCGACACCCGGCTGAAAGAGACCGAGCGGCGGGTGGCGATCCGCCGCCACAGCGGTTATCTGGTGGATTTCCCGATGGAACAGGAGCGGGTAGCGAGCGTCATCCTGCACGACGCGCAGGGGGAGGCCATTCCGGTGGGAAGCCAGGTTCGACGCGCCTCGCGCAGCAATGCGGTGGTGGGATATGACGGGATTGCCTGGCTGGAAAACCTCAGCGACGTCAATCTGCTCGACGTCACGACGCCGACAGGCAAACGCTGCAGGGCAACGCTGACCATCGGCGCGAACCCGGACCACAGGCTGCAAACCTACGGCCCGCTGGTCTGCCGGGAGGGGCCATGAAGCGCTGGGTGATGTTGCTCCTGCTGCTGCTCTCCGGCGGCAGCTGGGCGGCCTGTACCGTCAGCACGGTCAATGCGTCGTTCGGCAGCGTCACGTCGTTTGCGCTGAGCGGCTCCGGGGAGGTGGAGACCACCGGCACGCTGGTGGTGGCGTGTGATGCGATACTCAACCTGCTGACGAACGACTCGGTGACGCTGAACTACACCGCAGCAACGATATCGGCCAACAGTCGTGCGACCCTGAAACGCACCGATAATGCCGCCATCACGGACGTGATCCCCACCCGGCTGTGTGGACTTTCGGGTTGCGCGAGCAGCAGTGAGGTACAGATAAGTAAATCGTATACCTGGAGCGGAAATACCTTGCTGGGATTGCTCGGGTCAAAGCAGTACAACATTCCGCTCTATTTCCGCACCGTCGCCGGACAAAACGTCTCTGCCGGGCCGTATCAGGTGCAGTTAACCTTCAGCGTTAACTACAGCGTCTGTTCCGTGGGGGCGCTCGGTATTTGCACCATCAATCAAACGGGAACCGCGACGACCAGTATTCTGCTTAACCTGACCGTCACCAACGACTGCAGCGCCATGACCACGCCGGACGTCAACTTTAGCAGTGCGCCGCTGGTGCAAAATTTCCCCACGGTCTCGCAGGCGATTGCCGTCACCTGTACCAAAGGCAGTACCTATACCATCGGGATTAACAATGGTGCCAACGCGCTGAATAACGTGCGCCGGATGGTGAGCGGCAGTAACTACCTGAGTTATGACATCTATAAAGAAGCCACGACTAACCGCTGGGGCAGCAGCGGCAGCGAACGCTGGACCAGCGCGACCTCCTCGCTGGTCAGCGCCGACGGCCTGCTGCGTACCTATAACTACACCGCCAAAGTCCTGACGAATCAGGCCACGCCACCCGCCGGTACCTACACCGATACGCTGATTGTTGACGTCGCGTTTTAACCCCGCGCTTTTCCCTTTCGCAAATGTAAAGTTCCTGTGGCCTGTGCCGATAACACCGTTAATAAATCTATGAGAAGGTGTTGTATGTTGAACCGTATCCGCGTTGTCACAATGCTAATGATGGTGCTGGTCATTTTCGCACTACTTCAGCTTATCTCCGGCGGGCTTTTTTTCTCGTCGTTAAAACAGAACCAGGACAGTTTCGCCGCCTCAAACGATCTCCGCCTGCAGCAGAGTGAGCTCACCTCAACGTGGGATCTGATGCTGCAAACGCGTATCAACCTGAGCCGCTCGTCCGCGCGCATGATGATGGATCCGAACAATCAGCAGAGCAGCGCGAAAACCGATCTGCTAAAAAATGCCCGGGCCACGCTGGCCGACGCGGCTAAACACTACGCCGCCTTCAGGCAAATCGCACCGCAGCCTGCTATGGCGCAGGTGAGCCAGAACATTGATGAAAAATACAGCGCCTACTATGCCGGGCTGACGGAGCTGATCCAGTTCCTGGAGAGCGGCAACATGGATGCCTACTTCGCACAGCCGACGCAGGGGATGCAAAACGCACTCGGCGCGGCGCTGGGGGAATACGCGAAGGCCAGCGGCGATCTGTATCACTCGGCCTTTACTGAAAGCCAGAATGACTACCGCTTTGCGAAATGGCAGATGGCGGTATTGGCCCTGGCGCTGGTCATTGTGCTGTTCGCTGTGTGGTACGGCATTCGCCACATCTTGCTGAACCCTCTCGGCCGCGTGATTGCCCATATTCGCGAGATTGCCTCTGGCGATCTGACCAAAACGCTGACCGTTTCCGGACGTAACGAGATCACCGAGCTGGCCAACAGCGTCGACCACATGCAGCGTTCATTGATCGAGACCGTCGCCAACGTGCGTAACGGATCCGAGGCGATCTATACCGGCACCAGCGAAATCGCGATGGGGAATAACGATCTCTCATCCCGTACCGAGCAGCAGGCGTCGGCGCTGGAAGAGACGGCCGCCAGCATGGAGCAGCTCACCGCAACCGTGAAGCAGAACGCCGATAACGCCCGCCAGGCGTCTCAGCTGGCGGAAAGCGCCTCCGAAACCGCGCAGCGCGGCGGTCGCGTGGTGGATGGCGTGGTGAAAACCATGCACGAAATTGCCGACAGCTCGAAGAAAATCGCCGACATCATCAGCGTCATCGACGGCATTGCCTTCCAGACCAACATCCTCGCGCTCAACGCCGCCGTGGAAGCAGCGCGCGCGGGTGAGCAGGGGCGCGGGTTTGCGGTGGTGGCCGGGGAAGTGCGCAACCTTGCCAGCCGCAGCGCCAACGCGGCAAAAGAGATTAAATCCCTGATTGAAGACTCCGTCTCCCGCGTGGATACCGGCTCCGTGCTGGTGGAGAGTGCCGGGGAGACCATGAATGACATCGTGAATGCCGTTACCCGCGTGACGGACATCATGGGTGAAATCGCCTCTGCGTCCGATGAGCAGAGTCGTGGTATCGACCAGGTTGCCCTGGCGGTATCGGAAATGGACCGCGTGACACAGCAAAACGCCGCCCTGGTGCAGGAGTCCGCTGCGGCGGCCGCTGCACTGGAAGACCAGGCGAGCCGTCTGAAGATGGCCGTCTCGGCGTTTCGTCTCGCTTCACTCGCTGGAAATACGGTCACTGCGCAAGCTACGTACCGCGCGCCAGCCGCCGACACGGCGATCACCCGCACGCGTGCTGCAACGACCGGACAAGATGAAAACTGGGAAACATTTTGACTGACAATTAAACCGCGGCTGCTTGCCGCTTGATGGGAGCGTGGATGTTAAATCGTATTCGTATCTCGACCACACTGTTTTTGATTCTGATCCTTTGCGGTGTGTTGCAGGTTGGCAGTAACGGGTTGTCTTTTTGGGCGTTTCGCGATGGCTATCAGAATTTGCAGGACGTTGAGGCGAGTAATCAGCAGCGCTCCGCACTGGCACAAACGCGTGCCGTGCTGTTGCAGGCAAGCACTGCGCTGAACAAGGCAGGAACCTTAACCGCGCTCAGCTATCCGCCGGATGACATTAAGGCGCTGATGGCAACGGCGCGCGACAGCCTGAAGCAGGCAGACGCACAGTTTAAGGCCTTCACGGCGCAGGCGGCCGACGGCGAGAAAGAGAAAGCGCTGAAGGCGGCCATGAAAAAGAACTTTGAGCAGTGGTACAGCGATCTGGACCACCAGGCGACCTGGCTTGAGAACAACCAGCTTTCGGACTTCATGACCGCTCCGGTCCAGGCGTCTCAGGCGGCGTTTGACGGCAGCTTTGACGCATGGCAGCAGGATATCAATCAGTCTGTTCTGCGCGCCGGTGAAGCAAGCCGCACCAGCTATCACATGTCTGGCGTTATCTTTGCCGTCGTTGTGATTCTGGCGGGGCTGCTGACCGGCGGGGCGCTGCTCTGGGCGCGCAGAATGATTGTGCAGCCGCTGGCGATTATCAGCAGCCACTTCGACAGTATTGCGAAGGGGGATCTGGCGCGTCCGGTGGCGGTGTTTGGCAAAAACGAAATTTCGGCGATCTTTGCCAGCCTGAAGGCCATGCAGGGGTCGCTGCGGGATACGGTATCCGACGTGCGTCAGGGCAGTTACGCCATGCATACGGGGATCTCAGAGATTGCGGCGGGGAATAACGATCTCTCGTCCCGCACCGAGCAGCAGGCGGCGTCGCTGGCGCAGACGGCGGCCAGTATGGAACAGCTGACCGCGACGGTAAGCCAGAACGCCGATAACGCGCGCCAGGCGTCTGACCTGTCAAAACAGGCGGCGTTGACGGCGAAGAGAGGGGGCGATCAGGCCTCTCACGTGGCCAGAACCATGCAGGAGATTGCCGCCAGCTCGCAGAAGATCGGCGACATCATCAGCGTGATTGACGGTATTGCGTTTCAGACCAACATCCTGGCGCTGAACGCCGCCGTGGAAGCGGCGCGCGCCGGCGAGCAGGGACGTGGGTTTGCGGTGGTGGCAGGTGAAGTGCGAAACCTGGCGAGCCGCAGCGCCAACGCGGCGAAAGAGATTAAGTCCCTCATTGAAGAGTCGGTCTCTCGCGTCCAGCAGGGGTCTGCCCTGGTGGATACGGCGGCGCATACCATGCACGAGATCGTCACCTCCGTGACGCGGGTTAACGACATCATGGGCGAGATTGCCTCGGCGTCGGACGAACAGCGTCGCGGGATAGAGCAGGTGGCTCAGGCCGTCAGCCAGATGGATCAGGTGACGCAACAGAATGCCTCGTTAGTTGAGGAAGCGGCAGCGGCAACCGATCAGCTGGCCAGCCAGGCGGATCGTCTCACCGGGCTGGTCGCGGTATTTAATGTGAAAGAGCACGTTGAAGCAGTAACAGAAGTCGGGCGGTCGCAGGCCGTGCCAGTTGTATCCTGAATGTAATTAAGAAGGCGCTATGACATCACCAATGCCCCCTGGGCAAACGTCATTATTGTTGCAGATGACACAGCGCCTCGCGCTGTCCGACGCGCATTTTCGTCGGATATGTCAGTTAATCTACCAGCGTGCGGGGATCGTGCTTGCGGATCATAAGCGGGACATGGTCTACAACCGACTGGTGCGGCGCTTGCGTACGCTGGGGCTGGATGATTTTGGCCGCTATCTGAGCATGCTCGAAGCGAACCAGAACAGCGCGGAGTGGCAGGCTTTTATTAACTCACTCACGACCAACCTGACGGCCTTTTTCCGTGAAGCCCACCACTTTCCGGTTCTGGCCGAGCACGCGCGCCGTCGCACCGGGGAGTATCGCGTATGGAGTGCGGCCGCCTCAACGGGCGAAGAGCCGTACTCGCTGGCGATCACCCTTGCCGATACGCTGGGGATGGCGCCGGGACGCTGGAAAGTCTACGCCAGCGATATCGATACAGAAGTGCTGGAGAAGGCGCGTAACGGCGTGTATCGCCAGGACGAGCTGAAAACGCTGTCGCCGCAGCAGCTGCAGCGTTACTTCATGCGCGGCACGGGCCCGCATGAAGGCCTGGTTCGCGTACGCCAGGAGCTGGCGAACTGCGTCGAATTCGCGCCCGTTAACCTGCTCGATAAGCAGTACAACGTGCCGGGGCCTTTCGACGCCATTTTTTGCCGTAACGTCATGATCTATTTTGATAAAACGACGCAACAGGACATTCTGCGTCGGTTTGTTCCGTTGCTCAAGCCTGACGGTTTACTGTTTGCCGGGCATTCGGAAAACTTCAGCAACCTCGCGCGTGAGTTTAGCCTGCGTGGGCAAACGGTATATGCGCTGAGTAAGGAAAAAGCATGAGTAAAATCAGGGTATTGTCTGTCGATGATTCAGCGCTGATGCGTCAGATCATGACTGAAATCATCAATAGCCACAGCGACATGGAGATGGTGGCCACTGCGCCGGATCCGCTGGTAGCGCGGGATTTAATTAAAAAATATAACCCCGACGTGCTAACGCTGGATGTCGAGATGCCGCGCATGGATGGCATAGATTTCCTTGAGAAATTGATGCGCCTGCGTCCCATGCCGGTGGTGATGGTCTCCTCCCTGACCGGGAAAGGATCGGAAATCACTCTGCGCGCGCTGGAGCTGGGGGCGGTGGATTTTGTCACCAAACCGCAGCTCGGCATTCGCGAGGGGATGCTGGCGTACAGCGAGATGATCGCCGAGAAAATTCGCACCGCCTCGCGCGCGAAGCTCGCGGCCCACAAGCCGATGGCCGCGCCGGCAACCCTGAAGGCCGGACCGTTACTCAGCTCGGAAAAACTGCTGGTTATTGGGGCGTCAACCGGAGGAACAGAGGCAATTCGCCATGTACTCCAGCCATTGCCGCTTTCAAGTCCGGGTATTCTGATCACGCAGCATATGCCGCCTGGCTTTACCCGCTCCTTCGCCGAACGTCTGAACAAGCTGTGCCAGATCAGCGTGAAAGAGGCGGAAGACGGCGAGCGCGTGCTGCCGGGACATGCGTATATCGCGCCGGGGGACAAGCATATGGAGCTGGCGCGCAGCGGCGCTAACTATCAAATCAAAATTCATGACGGACCGCCGGTTAACCGGCACCGTCCGTCGGTGGATGTGCTGTTTCATTCGGTGGCGAAACATGCGGGGCGCAACGCCGTTGGGGTGATCCTGACGGGGATGGGCAACGACGGTGCCGCCGGAATGCTTGCAATGCACCAGGCTGGCGCCTGGACGATTGCGCAGAATGAAGCAAGTTGTGTGGTGTTCGGCATGCCGCGCGAGGCCATCAATATGGGTGGCGTGAGCGAAGTGGTCGATCTTAGCCAGGTAAGCCAGCAGATGCTGGCGAAAATCAGTGCCGGACAGGCAATACGTATTTGACTCAGGAGTATTATTTTATGGCGGATAAAGAGCTTAAGTTTTTGGTTGTGGATGACTTTTCCACCATGCGTCGCATTGTGCGCAACCTGCTGAAAGAGCTGGGCTTCAACAACGTTGAAGAAGCAGAAGACGGCGTGGATGCGCTGAACAAACTGCAGGCTGGCGGGTTTGGTTTTGTCATCTCCGACTGGAACATGCCGAACATGGACGGTCTGGAGCTACTGAAAACCATTCGTGCGGACGCGGGCATGGCGTCTATGCCGGTGCTGATGGTCACTGCAGAAGCGAAAAAAGAGAACATCATTGCCGCTGCACAGGCGGGCGCAAGCGGCTACGTGGTGAAGCCATTCACCGCAGCGACCCTGGAAGAGAAGCTCGGTAAGATCTTCGAGAAACTCGGCATGTGAGGTGTTGGTGATGATGCAACCTGCAATGAAACCCGTTGAAGAACACTCGCCGAGCGACATCATCGTCCGCATCGGCAGCCTGACGCGCATGCTGCGTGACAGCCTGCGTGAACTGGGGCTGGATCAGGCCATTGCCGAAGCGGCGGAAGCGATCCCGGACGCTCGCGACCGTCTGGACTACGTTGTGCAGATGACCGCTCAGGCAGCTGAACGCGCGCTGAACAGCGTTGAAGCCTCACAGCCGCACCAGGATGCGATGGAAAAGGGCGCGAAAGCCCTGACCCAACGCTGGGATGAGTGGTTTGAGAACCCCATCGAGCTGGCGGATGCTCGCGAGCTGGTTACCGACACCCGTCAGTTCCTGGGGGATGTGCCGGGCCACACCAGCTTCACCAACGCCCAGCTGCTGGACATCATGATGGCGCAGGATTTCCAGGATCTGACCGGTCAGGTGATCAAGCGCATGATGGATGTGATTCAGGAGATTGAGCGCCAGCTGCTGATGGTGCTGCTGGAGAACATCCCGGAACCGGCTGCCCGTCCAAAACGCGAGAACGAAAGCCTGCTCAATGGCCCGCAGCTCGACGCCAGCAAGGCGGGCGTCGTGGCAAGCCAGGACCAGGTGGACGACCTGCTGGACAGCCTCGGCTTCTGATTGTCCATTCCGCCTCAGGGGGGTTACGCCGCCTGAGGCGGTTTACGACAAAATCACCGAAAAGAGCCCGAATAAACGGGCTTTTCCCGCCATTGGATTTCCGCTGCGCTGGCATGATACCCGTGACGTAATGGGCTGAGCATGCACTGTGGCAGAAGAGAACGACGACAAAACGGAAGCCCCCACACCCCACCGACTAGAAAAGGCGCGTGAGGAAGGGCAGATCCCCCGATCCCGAGAATTAACCTCCCTGCTGATCCTTATCGTAGGCGTGTGCATTATCTGGTGGGGTGGGGAGTCGCTCGCCCGCAAGCTGGCGGGGATGCTCTCCACCGGCTTACGTTTTGACCACAGCATGGTCAACGACCCGAATCTGATCCTCAGCCAGATTATTCAGCTGATAAAAGGGGCCATGGTTGCGCTACTGCCCCTGATTACCGGCGTGGTGCTGGTGGCGCTGGTCTCCCCGGTGATGCTGGGCGGGCTGGTCTTTAGCGGAAAATCGCTGCAACCTAAATTTTCAAAACTGAACCCGCTGCCGGGCATTGCGAAAATGTTCTCTGCGCAGACCGGGGCCGAGCTGCTCAAGGCTATTCTCAAATCGGTGCTGATGGGCAGTTCCGCAGGGTTTTTCCTCTGGTACCACTGGCCCGAAATGATGCGCCTTATCAGCGAGTCGCCCCTTACCGCGATGAGCAATGCGCTGAACCTGGTTGGGCTTTGCGCGCTGCTGGTGGTGCTCAGCATTATTCCGATGGTGGGTTTTGACGTTATCTTCCAGCTCTATTCCCACTTCAAGAAACTGCGAATGTCACGTCAGGACATCCGCGACGAATATAAGCAGATGGAAGGTGACCCGCACGTGAAGGGGCGCATCCGGCAGATGCAGCGTGCCGCTGCCCGTCGCCGCATGATGGAAGATGTGCCGAAAGCGGACGTCATCGTTACCAACCCGACGCACTATTCCGTGGCGCTGCGCTATGACGAAAACAAAATGAGCGCGCCGAAAGTGGTGGCAAAAGGGGCGGGGCTGATTGCATTGCGCATCAGGGAAATTGGTACCGAAAACCGCGTGCCGATCCTGGAAGCGCCTCCGCTGGCGCGAGCCCTTTACCGCCACGCGGATATCGGACAACAGATCCCTGGTCAACTCTACGCCGCGGTGGCGGAAGTGCTGGCCTGGGTATGGCAGTTGAAGCGCTGGCGTCTGGCCGGCGGTCAACGGCCTGTCAAACCTGAGAACCTTCCGGTGCCTGCCGCGCTGGATTTTATGAACGAGAAGGACACTGATGGCTAATCTGGTGGCAATGTTGCGCCTGCCCGGCAACCTGAAATCGACCCAATGGCAGATCCTTGCCGGGCCGATCCTCATCCTGTTAATTCTGTCGATGATGGTACTGCCGCTCCCGGCGTTCATCCTCGATCTGCTTTTCACCTTCAATATTGCGCTGTCCATTATGGTGCTGCTGGTGGCGATGTTCACCCAGCGCACGCTGGAGTTCGCCGCGTTCCCGACCATTCTGCTGTTTACCACCTTGCTGCGGCTGGCGCTGAACGTGGCCTCCACGCGTATCATCCTGATGGAGGGCCACACCGGCGCGGCAGCGGCGGGTAAGGTGGTCGAGGCCTTCGGCCACTTCCTGGTGGGCGGGAACTTCGCTATCGGTATCGTGGTGTTCGTTATCCTCGTGATCATCAACTTTATGGTTATCACCAAGGGTGCCGGGCGTATCGCGGAAGTGGGCGCGCGCTTTGTGCTGGACGGGATGCCGGGCAAGCAGATGGCGATCGACGCCGATCTGAACGCCGGGCTTATCGCCGAAGATGAAGCCAAAAAGCGCCGCGCGGAAGTGACCCAGGAAGCGGACTTCTACGGCTCCATGGACGGTGCGAGTAAGTTTGTGCGCGGGGATGCCATCGCGGGCATCTTGATCATGGTGATTAACGTGGTCGGCGGCCTGCTGGTGGGGGTACTGCAGCACGGGATGGACATGGGCCACGCGGCGGAAAGCTATACGCTGCTGACCATTGGTGACGGTCTGGTCGCACAGATCCCGGCGCTGGTTATCTCCACTGCGGCAGGCGTTATCGTGACCCGCGTCAGTACCGATCAGGATGTTGGCGAGCAGATGGTGGGCCAGCTCTTCAGTAACCCGCGCGTGATGCTGCTGGCGGCTGCGGTGCTCGGGCTGCTCGGCCTGGTGCCGGGGATGCCAAACCTCGTGTTCCTGCTGTTTACGGCGGGGCTGCTGGGGCTGGCCTGGTGGATGCGTGGCCGTGAGACCAGGCCGGCTGCGGATCCGGTTCCGGTGAAAATGCCGGAGAACACCCAGGCCGTCGAAGCAACCTGGAACGACGTTCAGCTGGAAGATTCCCTGGGAATGGAAGTGGGGTATCGCCTGATCCCGATGGTGGATTTCCAGCAGGATGGCGAGCTGCTCGGCCGCATCCGCAGCATCCGTAAAAAATTCGCCCAGGACATGGGCTTCCTGCCGCCGGTGGTGCATATCAAGGACAATATGGACCTGCCGCCTGCGCGCTATCGTATTCTGATGAAGGGTGTTGAAATTGGCAGCGGCGATGCTTACCCGGGACGCTGGCTGGCGATTAACCCTGGCACTGCAGCAGGCACGCTGCCGGGCGAGCAGACCGTCGATCCGGCCTTTGGCCTGGCGGCAATCTGGATTGAAAGCGCGCTGAAAGAGCAGGCGCAAATTCAGGGTTATACGGTTGTCGAAGCCAGTACCGTGGTGGCAACCCACCTTAATCATCTGATTGGGCAATTCTCGGCCGAGCTGTTTGGCCGTCAGGAAGCGCAGCAGCTTCTCGATCGCGTGACGCAGGAGATGCCGAAGCTGACGGAAGACCTGGTGCCGGGCGTGCTGACGTTAACCACGCTGCACAAGGTGCTGCAAAACCTGCTTGAGGAAAAAGTGCCGATCCGCGATATGCGTACCATCCTGGAAACCCTTGCCGAGCATGCGCCGCTGCAGAGCGATCCGCACGAGCTGACGGCGGTGGTGCGCGTGGCGCTGGGGCGTGCGATCACCCAGCAGTGGTTCCCGGGAACCGGCGAAGTCCAGGTGATTGGCCTCGATACGCCGCTTGAACGCCTGCTGCTGCAGGCCCTGCAGGGCGGCGGCGGCCTCGAGCCTGGCCTGGCGGATCGCCTGCTGGAGCAAACTCAGGAGGCGCTGGCGCGTCAGGAGATGCTGGGCGCGCCGCCGGTGCTGCTGGTCAACCACGCGCTGCGTCCGCTGCTGTCGCGCTTCCTGCGCCGCAGCCTGAATCAGCTTGTTGTGCTGTCGAATCTGGAGCTGTCGGATAACCGCCATATCCGCATGACGGCAACGATTGGAGGAAAATAATGAAATGGCTATGGATTTTGCTCTTCCCGCTGGCGGCTCAGGCTGCCGGGGAAGGGTCCTGGCAGGCAAGCAGCATGGGCGTGACCCTCAGCAACCGGGGTGTCGCCATGTCTTCTAATCCGCTGTCGCCCTCTGAAACGGTTTCTGGTCAGATGGGGATGGTGGTGTGGAACTACAGGCTGATTGGCCCAACGCCAGCCGGACTGCGGGTGCGCCTCTGCTCACAGACCCGCTGCACGGAAATCGACGGCGAAAATGGCACAACGCAGGCGTTCAACGGCGTGCCGGCCATTGAACCTTTACGTTTTATCTGGGAAGTGCCGGGCGGAGGACGTTTGATCCCGGCACTGAAGGTGCAGAGCAATTCTGTTATCGTCAACTACCGCTAGCTGCCTGCCTTTTTTACCAGCCATCAGTCAATTCTGATGGCTGTCTCGCAAAATTGACCTCACCTTTTGATGCAACAGAAACGCTGTTTTATAAATTAGTGACACGCGTGACGCGACTCTTTGCATTTTTGCCATTTACCCTGCCCGTGATGGCAGAAACAGAAAGGTATCAGGACGTCGTTGCATTTACTGTAGCCGTGTAAAAACTCCCCGATGAGCCTTACTTGCAGGGAGTCTCCCAAATTTGCTTAGGGTTGACGGCAATGAAAACACGTAAAATTGGACTCGCAAATTATCTTGCTTACGGGGCAGGCGATTTTCTCGGGGCTGGTACGACCGCCCTGACGGCGGCCTGGCTTTTGTATTTTTATACCACCTTCTGTGGACTCACACCGATTGAAGCAACCTTCATCTTTGCCGCTGCGAGGGTGCTGGATGCTGTTGTCAGCCCGTTAATGGGCTTTTTGACGGATAACTTCGGTACGACCTGGCCTGGAAAGCGCTTTGGTCGGCGTAAGTTCTTTATCCTGCTAGGCATTCCGTGCGTGTTCAGCTACTCGTTGATGTGGGTAGGGGACATGAATTTCTGGTACTACCTGCTGACCTATCTGGTGTTTGATATTGTCTACACCATGATTCTGGTGCCTTACGAGACGCTGGTGCCGGAAATGACCGACGACTTCAAACAGAAAACCAAGTTCTCCGGGGCGCGTATTTCTATGGCGCAGATGTCAGCGATTCTGGCCTCCTTCCTGCCGGGGATCCTGCTCACCCACTTCGGTAAAGACAACGCCGTCTCATTCTTTTACGCAAGCCTGGTTTTCTCCGTGCTGTGCGCCCTGATGCTGACCTTTGTGTGGTTCTATACCTGGGAGCGCCCGCGTGAGGAGTGGTCTGAAGCGGCGCTGCGTGCCGAAGAAGAGAAGAAGAAACTGACGCTGGGGCAAAGCATCAATCGTCTGTTTGTCGAATTAAGCTCTACGCTGCGCATCAAGATTTTCCGCCAGCATCTCGGCATGTACCTCGGCGGCTACATCGCGCAGGACGTATTTAACGCAGTCTTCACCTATTACGTGGTGTTTGTGCTGATGCAGGAAGCGTCAATGGCGTCCAACCTGCTGGGCACGATGGCTATCTTCCAGTTCCTCGCCGTGATCGGGATGATCCCGCTGTGTATTCGCTTCGGACCTGCGCCGTCCTACCGCATGGTGGTGGTGCTGTTTGGCCTGGCGTCTCTCTCTTACGCCATGCTCTATTACGCCGGTCTGAGCGACGTCTACGCTCTGCTGTTGCTGATCTCTGCGGTGGCTGGGCTGGGTCGCGGCGGTATTAACTACGTGCCATGGAATACCTATACCTACATTGCTGACGTGGATGAAGCGATCACCGGCCAGCGCCGGGAAGGGATTTTCGCTGGCATCATGACCCTGACCCGTAAGGCGTCACAGGCCGGTGCGGTGATGCTGGTAGGCATCGTGATGCAAATGTCCGGCTTTGTCAGCGGTCAGAAGGTACAGCCTGCGGAAGTGAGCCACACCATTCTGCTGATCCTGAGCGTGGGCACCATCCTGGTGCTGTTCTGCGGTTTCCTCGTTTCCCTGCGCTTCAGGCTTAATTTGCAGACCCACCGCACGCTGCGCGAGGAGACCGCGAAAATGCGTGAGTGTGGTCATGCGATGCCGGAGTCAGCGACGCCACACGCCCGCGCCACCGTCGAGATGCTGGCCGGTATGCCTTATGAGTCACTGTGGGGCAATAACAACATCGGTTATCTGAATCGCAATAAGCCAGCGGCATCTTCGCTGAAGGATCGCGCGGTACTCAATTCGACATACAACAGAGGTTAAGATGATGAAAGTTTGGCCTGTCAAACATAGCCCGCTATTGCGTCAGCCAGAGCGTTTTATCGCCCGGGACGAGCTGAAATCGCTGATTCAAAAAGTGACGCACAACCTGGTCAATATCCACGACAAAACGGGTGAATTTTTGCTGCGGCTGGACGACGGGCGCGTGATCGACACCAAAGGCTGGGCCGGATGGGAGTGGACGCACGGCGTCGGCCTGTATGGCATCTGGCAGTATTACTGCCAGACAGGCGACGAAGGGATGCGCAACATTATCGACAGCTGGTTTGCCGACCGCTTTGCGGAAGGCGCCACCACCAAAAATGTCAATACGATGTCGCCGTTCCTGACGCTGGCCTATCGCTACGAAGAGAGCAAAAACCCGGCCTGGCTGCCGTGGCTGGAAAGCTGGGCGGAGTGGGCGATGAATGAGATGCCACGCACCGAACATGGGGGCATGCAGCACATCACGCTGGCGGAAGAGAATCATCAACAGATGTGGGACGACACGCTGATGATGACGGTGCTGCCGCTGGCGAAAATCGGCAGGCTGCTGAATAAGCCGGAGTACGTAGAGGAGGCGATCTATCAGTTCCTGCTCCACGTGCAGAACCTGATGGACCGGGAGACGGGGCTGTGGTTCCACGGCTGGAGCTACGACGGCAATCATAACTTTGCCCGGGCCCGCTGGGCGCGCGGCAACAGCTGGCTCACCATCGTGATCCCCGACTTCCTTGAGCTGGTGGATCTGCCGGAAAACAACGCCGTGCACCGTTATCTGGTGCAGGTGCTGAAGGCTCAGGTTGCCGCGCTGGCAAAATGTCAGGACGAAAGCGGGTTGTGGCATACGCTGCTTGACGATCCTGATTCTTATCTGGAGGCGTCGGCCACGGCAGGGTTTGCCTACGGGATCCTGAAAGCGGTGCGGAAGCGCTATGTTGAGCCTGAATATGCTGACGTTGCTGAAAACGCGATTCGCGGCATCGTGAAAAATATCTCGCCGGAAGGGGAGTTGCTGCAAACGTCGTTCGGGACGGGAATGGGCAGCGATCTTGATTTTTATCGCCAGATCCCGCTGACGTCGATGCCGTATGGCCAGGCGATGGCGATTCTCTGTCTGACAGAGTATTTGCGGAAATACTTCTGATAATAAAAAACCCGGCGTTTGCCGGGTTTCTTTTTTACATACGTTCTACGGTTTCGATACCCAGGGTATCCAGACCCAGCTTCAGGGTCTTCGCCGTCAGCTGAGCCAGCTTCAGGCGGCTGTTACGCACCGATTCATTTTCTGCAGACAGAATAGGGCAGTGCTCGTAGAAGCCGGAGAACAGACCCGCCAGATCGTACAGGTAAGCACACATCACGTGCGGCGTGCCGTCACGCGCGACAACCGTCAGCGTCTCTTCGAACTGCAGCAGACGCGCCGCCAGCTGTGCTTCACGGTCTTCCGTGATGGTCACTGTCGCTTTCGCCAGCACGCTTTCATCAATGTTCGCCTTGCGGAACACGGAGAGCACGCGGGTATAGGCGTACTGCATGTACGGCGCCGTGTTGCCTTCAAACGCCAGCATGTTGTCCCAGTCGAAGATGTAGTCGGTGGTGCGGTTCTTGGAAAGATCCGCGTATTTCACCGCGCCGATACCGACGGCGTTGGCCAGTTTTTCCAGTTCGTCAGCAGGCATGTCCGGGTTCTTCTCTGCCACCAGGCGACGGGCGCGCTCCAGCGCTTCGTCCAGCAGATCGGAAAGCTTCACGGTACCGCCCGCGCGGGTTTTGAACGGCTTGCCGTCTTTACCCAGCATCATGCCGAACATGTGGTGTTCCAGCGGCACGCAGTCCGGCACGTAACCGGCTTTACGCACGATAGTCCACGCCTGCATCAGGTGCTGGTGCTGGCGGGAGTCGATGTAGTACAGCACGCGGTCGGCGTGCAGGGTTTCGTAACGGTATTTCGCACACGCGATGTCCGTGGTGGTGTAAAGATAGCCGCCATCCTTTTTCTGGATAATCACGCCCATCGGTTCGCCTTCCTTGTTTTTGTACTCATCAAGGAACACTACCGTTGCGCCTTCGCTCTCCACCGCCAGGTTTTTGGACTTCAGGTCCGCCACAATGCCTGGCAGCATCGGGTTGTACAGGCTTTCACCCATCACGTCGTCGCGAGTCAGGGTCACGTTCAGACGGTTATAGGTAAGCTGGTTCTGGGACATGGTGATGTCAACCAGCTTGCGCCACATCTCGAGGAAGTATTGATCCCCGCCCTGCAGCTTCACCACGTAGCTGCGTGCGCGCTCGGCAAAGGCTTCGTCTTCGTCATAGTGCTTTTTGGCTTCGCGGTAGAACCCTTCCAGGTCCGCCAGCGCCATTTCACCCGCGTTTTCCTGCTGCTGTTTTTCCAGGTAAGCAATCAGCATGCCGAACTGGGTGCCCCAGTCGCCCACGTGGTTCGCGCGGATCACCTTGTGACCGAGGAACTCAAGGGTGCGTACCGCGGCGTCACCGATGATGGTGGAGCGCAGGTGGCCTACGTGCATCTCCTTCGCCACGTTCGGGGCTGAGTAGTCGACCACCACGGTCTGCGCTTCCGGCTGGGAAACGCCCAGACGGTCAGACTTCAGCGCCGCGTCAACGTGGCTCGCCAGGAACGCAGGCTCAAGGAAAATATTGATAAAGCCCGGACCAGCAATTTCGGTTTTGCTGGCAATGCCGGAGAGATCCAGATGCGTCAGTACCTGCTCAGCGAGCTGTCGCGGCGGCATGCCCAGTTTTTTAGCCACTGCCATCACGCCATTAGCCTGATAGTCGCCAAACTGTACTTTTGCTGACTGACGAACCTGCGGTTCGCAATCCGCAGGTGCGCCTGCGGCAATCAGTGCCTGACTGACTTTTTCGGAGAGAAGAGCCTGAATATTCACCTGGATACCTTACGTTTTTGATGCGGGCTTACAACCGCCCGCGCCAGTTAAAGAATTTAGGGCGGGAGTATACTGCAAATGCCTTCTGGCGTCAGCATTGCGGGGCCCGAAGATTGCTCAGAATCCAGGCTAAGAAAGCGTGCATAACCATGCAGTCATAAAAAGCCGGATTCTGCGGTTGGTCAAAACGGGGCAACGGAGTAAATTAGCGGCTTTGCGACACGAAAAGAGACTGACTTATGGCGAACTGGCAATCCATTGACGAACTGCATGATATTTCCGCAGATTTACCGCGCTTCACAAAGGCGTTCACAGAACTTGCCACCCGTCTTGGTCTGGATATCGTGCCGCTTGCGGCGGATCACATTTCCTTGCGCTGCCACCAGAATGCCACCGCCGAGCGCTGGCGTCGCGGGTTTGAACAGTGCGGCGAGTTGCTCTCTGAGAACATCATCAATGGACGCCCCATTTGCCTGTTCAAACTGCATGAGCCGGTGAACGTGGCGCACTGGCAGTTCACCGTGGTTGAACTGCCGTGGCCGGGCGAGAAACGCTATCCGCACGAAGGCTGGGAGCATATCGAAATCGTCCTGCCGGGTGAGCCGGAAACGTTGAACGCGCGCGCTCTGGCCCTGCTGTCAGACGACGGGTTAAGCAAGCCGGGGATTTTTGTGAAGACGAGTTCACCCAAAGGCGAGCGCGAGCGTCTGCCTAACCCGACGCTGGCCGTGACGGACGGGCAGGTGACCGTGAAATTTCATCCCTGGACCATTGAGCAGATCGTTGCCAGCGAAGCCTGAGAGTTGTGATTCGTCGCTAAGACCCGAACCGAGAGGCGTGCCATGATGGCGCGTTAAGCTGATTTTAAGGAGAAGCAGATGGCGCTGCTGGAGATTTGTTGTTACAGCGTGGCGTGTGCCGTAACGGCGCAACAGATGGGAGCTGACCGTATTGAGCTATGCGCCGCCCCGAAAGAAGGGGGGTTAACGCCTTCATACGGCGTGTTGAAGTCTGCCCGCCAGGCCGTCACCATCCCGGTCCACCCGATTATTCGCCCTCGCGGCGGCGATTTTTGTTACACGGCGGGCGAGTTCAGTGCCATGCTTGAAGATATCGCGCTGGTTCGTGACCTGGGCTTCCCGGGGCTGGTGACCGGCCTGCTTGATGAGGATGGTCACGTCGATCTGCCGCGGATGCGTAAGGTGATGGACGCCGCGAAAGGAATGGCCGTCACCTTTCATCGTGCGTTTGATATGTGCAAAGATCCCCTGCAAGCATTTGATACGCTTGCCGAACTTGGCGTGGCGCGCGTCCTGACATCGGGACAGCAGTCTTCGGCGGAAAAAGGTCTGCAATTAATTACGGAACTAAAAGCACATTCCGGTGTTCCAATAATAATGGCGGGTGCGGGAGTCCGTGCCAGCAATCTGGAACGGTTTTTAAACGCCGGGGTGGAAGAGCTTCACAGCTCTGCGGGGAAATGGATACCTTCACCCATGCGTTATCGCAATACAGGGCTGTCAATGTCGACGGATGCTGAAGCGGATGAATATTCTCGCTACGGCGTAGAGGGAGAGTCGGTTGCGGAAATGAAGTCGCTGATTGAGCGTCATCACGTGTAGCAACGTACCGATTTTTACCGCGCATCATGTCGCCCAATATGATGCTTGCTTGTACCAGGCCCCTGCAATTTCAACAGGGGCCTTTTTTTATCCCCTCACCCCACACGGGAGAGGGAAAAACTACGGCTTGGTCGCAATCAACACCGCACGCATCGGTGCAGGATAGCCTTCAACGGTTTTGCTGTGGTCGGCCGGGTCGAGGAACTGCTCCAGCGATTCGGTGATCATCCAGTCGGTGCGGCGCTGCTCTTCGATAGACGTTACGCAAACATCGGCAATGCGCACATCCACAAATCCGCATTTCTCCAGCCAGTTTTTCAGCGCCAGCGCGGACGGGATGAAGTAAACGTTGCGCATCTGCGCGTAGCGATCGCCCGGCACCAGAACCGCATGCTCATCGCCTTCAATCACCAGCGTTTCCAGCACCAGCTCGCCGCCGCTGACCAGCTGATCTTTAAGCTGCCACAGGTGTTCAAGCGGGGAACGACGATGATACAGCACGCCCATTGAGAAGACGGTATCGAACGCTTTCAGGGCAGGGAGCTGCTCGATGCCCAGCGGCAGCAGGTGCGCGCGCTGGTCGTTGCCGAGCAGTTTTCGCACCGCCTCAAACTGGCACAGGAAGAGCTGCATCGGGTCGATGCCGACCGCCAGATGGGCTCCCGCGCCAATCATGCGCCACATGTGGTAACCGCTGCCGCAGCCTACGTCCAGAATGGTGCGCCCGGTCAGATCGGAAAGGTGCGGCAGTACGCGATCCCACTTCCAGTCTGAACGCCACTCGGTATTGATGTTCACGCCGTACAGCGAGAACGGCCCTTTGCGCCACGGCATTAAATTACGCATCAGCGTTTCGATGCGGTTGATCTGCCCGGCAGGGAGCGGCTCTGCGCTTTCCGCCGTCACGCTGTGCAGTAAATCCAGACGATGCGGCGTCAGCTCCGGCAGATACTCCACGGCATTTGACCACTGCTTTAACAGGCCGTGCTGCTGATCGCGCTGCCACGCGGCAATCTGCGCCGGCAGGGTCTCCAGCCAGTGGGAAAGGTGATTTTTAGCAATCAGCTGATAAAAGTTGCTGAATTCAATCATGCGGCATTCAATCATGCGGCATCCCCGGCTTTTAGCGCCACCAGAGAGCCAAAGTTAAAGCACTGGAACCACAGTTCGCTGTGCTCAAAACCGGCTTTGTGCAGGCGCGCTTTATGGGTTTCCACGGAGTCCGTCAGCATCACGTTTTCCAGCATGCTGCGCTTCTGGCTGATCTCCAACTCGCTGTAGCCGTTCGCCCGTTTGAAATCGTGGTGCATGTTGAACAGCAGCTCGCCTACTTTGGCATCCTCAAAGCTGAATTTCTCAGAAAGCACCAGCGCGCCGCCGGGATTCAGCCCCTGGTAAATTTTGTCCAGCAGCAGCTGGCGATCTTCAGGCACCAGGAACTGCAGGGTAAAATTCAGCACTACCATCGAGGCGTTGTTAATCTCGATCTCGCGGATATCGCCTTCCACCACGTCCACCGGAACGGGGGCTTTGTACGCGTCAATATGGCGACGGCAGCGTTCCACCATGGCCGGGGAGTTATCGACGGCAATGATTCGGCAGCCATCGTGATGAATGTTACGACGTACCGACAGCGTTGCCGCGCCGAGCGAGCAGCCCAGGTCATAGACCTGCGTACCGGGTTGAACGAAGCGCTCAGCCAGCATACCGATCATAGAGATAATATTGGAATAACCGGGAACAGAGCGCTGGATCATATCCGGGAAGACTTCGGCTACCCGTTCATCGAAGGTCCAGTCGCCCAGGCTGGCGATAGGCGCGGAAAAAAGCGTGTCGCGATCTGACATAACGTAAAAATCCGGGAAAAATAAAGTGGCGTATTGTGCGCTAATGGAGGGAGAAAACCAACTCCCACGGCATATACCACAGGTTAGCCAGCACCATCAGCAAAAGCGAACACCAGGTAGCGCTCATGCCGGAACGACGCCAGCGGAATAAACGGTGGTGAAAGCCGTAATAATGCATTAACCGGCCGGCAATAAGCATCAGGCCACAAATATGCACCATCCAGGTTTCCGCGCCATTCATCTCCATAAACAGCAGCAGGATGAGAGCAACGGGGATGTATTCCACCGCATTACCGTGAATGCGAATAGCGCTTTGCAGTTCGGAGAAACCGCCGTCGCCGTAAGAGACGCGGTACTGCATCCTGAGGCGCACAACATCAAATGAAAATTTAATCAGCAGTAATGCACCTAACACCGCATACAGCGCGCTGACCATACTAACTCCCTGTTTTTTGGCAGATGGCACTTCACTATGATAGGGGGTGATATCAGAAAAGAGAAGATTGTTGTGGGATGGAAGGGACGCTGCCCACGGACGGCACCGCTGCCTGCAAGGCCTGCCACAGAGCATCGACCAGTTCGGGCGCCTGAGCAATATCCGGCGTGTGCAAAAAGAGGTACGGCGTGGTGGTGTGCTCCCAGCTCGCGAGTTTTTGCAGCCAGACGGCGAACATCGCCTGATTTTGCTGCATATTGTCGCTGCCGATGAACCTGACCATCGGGTTCTGTGCGGTCACGATGGCGTGGACCGGCACTTTCGGTTTTTTACGCTGAGCATCAACGATGGCCTCGTTATGCGGTACCGCGCTGTGCACCGGACGACTGTCGAGGATCACCCGGTTAACGGAACGATCCAGCAGGCCCCGGTTGAGCGCTTTTTCGGCTTCGCCTTTCGCAAAGAAGTCCTGGTGTCGGACTTCCACGCCGTAGGTGAATTCGCGGGGCAGGGCATCCAGGAACTGCCACAGGGCGGGCAGATCGCGCGGGCCAAACGTGGCGGGAAGCTGGAGCCAGTATTGTCCAATTCGGTTCGCCAGCGGCGACATGCGCGTGAAAAATTCTTCCGTTAAGTCCCCGCAGTTGCGCAGCGCGGCCTGGTGGGAAATGGTCGCCGGAAACTTAAAGCAGAAACGGAAATCGTCCGTTGTTTGCTCCCGCCAGCGTTCGACTATCTCGGCTTTGGGCAGCGCATACAGCGTGGTGTTACCCTCGACGCAGTTAAAGTGTCGGGCATACTCTTCAAGGCTGGTAATGCCCAGGCGCACCCATTTCGGGTGCGACCACTGGGGCAGGCCCACGTACATCATAGCGCGCTTAAAATCTCATCCGTGCTGCGCACGCGTCCGATGCGCGGAAAGATATGGGTCATGCTGCCCTGATGCTGTTCGGCGGAAGCCGCGCTGCAGGCATCTTCAGCAATCACCAGATTAAAGCCCAGCTCCCAGGCGTTACGGGCTGTCGATTCCACGCCGATGTTGGTGGATATGCCGCACAGAATAATGGTGTCGATACCGCGGCGGCGAAGCTGCAGCTCAAGGTCGGTCCCGTAGAACGCGCCCCACTGGCGTTTAGTCACTTCGATATCGCTGTCGCGTTTGCCCAGCGACACCGGGTACGTCCACCAGTTTTCCGGCAGGGCATGTGCGGGCGCCTGGGCATCAACGGGCTGTTTTAACGCCTCGGCGAAATCAGCGGACCAGCCGACGCGCACCATGACCACAGGGGCACCGCTGGCGCGGCACTTCTCGGCCAGGCGAGCGGCGCGGCTGACGACTTCATCCGCTGCGTGTGGACCACCGGCGAAGGGCAGGATCCCTTCCTGTAAATCAATCACAACAAGCGCGGTTTTGCGGGCATCAAGTGTTAACATCGTCACTCCAGGTAAATTAATCACTTCCGTAACACCTTACGACGTGATGACCTGTTATCGGTCGGATAATTTTGTTAATTTTTGTGAGAATGCGCAATAAGAGTGCAGCAAACGACCGTCTGGCGGTGGTTCGCTCTTATCGTCCGGCGGAATTTCCAGTATAATAGCCGCCTTTTTTCATCCAGTTGTGACATACAGAAAGCTGCGACATAGTAGCCTGCATACCAGGCGACATTTAGCCTGCGGCTAATTAAGGGATATCTCATGCGTACAGAATATTGCGGGCAGCTGCGTCAGTCCCACGTCGGACAGCAGGTCACCCTGTGTGGTTGGGTCAACCGTCGTCGTGATCTTGGTAGCCTTATCTTCATCGATATGCGCGACCGTGAAGGTATCGTTCAGGTGTTCTTCGACCCGGATCGCGCAGATGCGCTGAAGCTGGCCTCTGAGCTGCGTAATGAGTTCTGCATTCAGGTCACCGGCACCGTGCGTGCGCGTGACGAGAAAAACGTTAACGCAGACATGGCGACGGGCGCTATCGAAGTGCTGGCGTCCGATCTGGTTATCATCAACCGTGCCGAAGCGCTGCCGCTGGACTCCAACCACGTCAACACTGAAGAAGCGCGTCTGAAATACCGCTACCTGGATCTGCGTCGTCCGGAAATGGCTCAGCGCCTGAAAACCCGTGCGAAAATCACCAGCCTGGTGCGTCGCTTTATGGATGACCACGGTTTCCTCGATATTGAAACCCCGATGCTGACCAAAGCGACGCCGGAAGGCGCGCGCGATTACCTGGTGCCATCCCGCGTTCACAAAGGCAAATTCTACGCGCTGCCGCAGTCACCGCAGCTGTTCAAACAGCTGCTGATGATGTCCGGCTTCGACCGCTATTATCAAATCGTTAAGTGCTTCCGCGACGAAGACCTGCGCGCTGACCGTCAGCCAGAATTTACCCAGATCGATGTTGAGACTTCCTTCATGACCGCCGAACAGGTGCGTGAAGTGATGGAAGCGCTGGTGCGTAGCCTGTGGAACGACGTGAAGGGCGTTGAGCTGGGCGATTTCCCGATCATGACCTTCGCCGAAGCGGAACGTCGCTACGGCTCCGACAAACCAGACCTGCGTAACCCGATGGAGCTGGTGGACGTGGCAGACCTGGTGAAATCCGTTGAGTTCGCGGTATTCGCGGGACCGGCTAACGATCCGAAAGGCCGCGTGGCTGCCCTGCGCGTACCGGGCGGCGCGGCGCTGAGCCGTAAGCAGATTGATGACTACGGCAACTTTATTAAGATCTACGGCGCGAAAGGTCTGGCCTATATTAAAGTGACCGAGCGAGCGAAAGGTCTGGAAGGGATCACCAGCCCGGTGGCGAAGTTCCTGAACGCGGACATCGTGGAAGCGATCCTTGAGCGCACCGGTGCGCAGGACGGCGACATGATCTTCTTCGGCGCAGACAACAAGAAAGTCGTTGCGGATGCGATGGGCGCTCTGCGTCTGAAGCTCGGCAAAGACCTGAACCTGACCGATGAAAGCAAATGGGCACCGCTGTGGGTTATCGACTTCCCGATGTTTGAAGACGACGGTGAAGGCGGCCTGACCGCAATGCACCACCCGTTCACCTCGCCAAAAGAGATGACGGCGGCAGAGCTGAAAGCGGCGCCGGAAGAGGCAGTGGCAAACGCTTATGACATGGTTATCAACGGCTATGAAGTGGGCGGCGGCTCCGTGCGTATTCACAGCGGTGAAATGCAGCAGACCGTGTTCGGCATTCTGGGTATTAACGAGCAGGAGCAGCGCGAGAAGTTTGGCTTCCTGCTGGACGCCCTGAAGTACGGCACACCGCCGCACGCGGGTCTGGCCTTCGGTCTCGACCGTCTGACCATGTTGCTGACCGGCACCGATAACATTCGTGACGTTATCGCCTTCCCGAAAACCACTGCCGCAGCGTGTCTGATGACCGAAGCGCCAAGCTTTGCCAACCCGGCAGCGCTGGCCGAGCTGGGCATTGAAGTGGTGAAGAAGGAAGAGAAAAACTGATATGGCATATAAGCTTCCCGTTTCTGTCCTGGTGGTCATTTATGCAGAAGACACGAAGCGGGTGCTGATGTTGCAGCGGCGCGACGATCCTGATTTCTGGCAGTCGGTTACCGGCAGTCTGGAAGAGGGGGAGACCGCGCCGCAGGCCGCCGCGCGTGAAGTAAAGGAAGAGGTCACCATTGACGTTGCTCATGAGCAACTGACCCTGAAGGACTGTCAGCGCACGGTGGAGTTTGAAATTTTTAGCCATTTACGTCATCGCTATGCGCCGGGCATTGAGCGCAACACAGAGTCGTGGTTCTGTCTCGCGCTCCCCCATGAGCGGGAGATCGTGTTTACCGAACACCTGAACTACCGCTGGGTGAACGCGGCGGATGCCGCCGCACTGACCAAGTCGTGGAGCAACCGGCAGGCGATTGAAGAATTTGTAATTAACGCGGCCTGAGAAGGCGCGATTTTTGGAGAACTTTTTATGGCAGGTCATAGTAAGTGGGCCAACACCAAACACCGTAAAGCGGCACAGGATGCCAAGCGCGGTAAGATCTTTACCAAAATCATTCGCGAGCTGGTGACAGCAGCGCGTCTGGGCGGCGGCGACCCGGCTTCTAACCCACGCCTGCGCGCGGCGGTAGATAAAGCGCTGTCTAACAACATGACGCGTGACACCCTGAACCGTGCTATCGCACGCGGCGTGGGCGGTGATGAAGACGCGAACATGGAAACCATCATTTATGAAGGTTACGGCCCTGGCGGTACTGCGGTGATGGTTGAATGCCTGTCTGACAACCGTAACCGTACCGTTGCGGAAGTGCGCCACGCGTTCACCAAAACCGGTGGCAACCTGGGCACTGACGGCTCCGTAGCTTACCTGTTCAGCAAAAAAGGCGTCATCTCTTTCGAGAAAGGCGACGAAGATGCGATCATGGAAGCGGCGCTGGAAGCGGGTGCGGAAGACGTGGTGACCTACGATGATGGTGCCATTGACGTCTACACCGCGTGGGAAGAGATGGGTGCCGTGCGCGATGCGCTGGAAGCGGCGGGCCTGAAAGCGGACAACGCTGAAGTCTCCATGATCCCGTCCACCAAAGCGGATATGGATGCAGAAACCGCACCGAAACTGCTGCGTCTGATCGACATGCTCGAAGACTGCGACGACGTGCAGGAAGTGTACCACAACGGTGAAATCTCTGATGAGGTTGCAGCGACTCTCTGATGAGAGCCTGTAAACCGTTTACGGGAGACGCGTGATGTCGATTATCCTCGGGATTGACCCCGGCTCACGCGTCACCGGGTATGGCGTTATCCGTCAGGTGGGACGCCAGCTAACCTACCTCGGCAGTGGATGCATTCGCACCAAAGTGGACGATCTGCCGTCGCGCCTCAAGCTTATTTATGCGGGCGTATCGGAGATCATCACCCAGTTTCAGCCAGACTATTTCGCCATTGAGCAGGTCTTTATGGCGAAGAACGCGGATTCGGCGCTGAAGCTCGGTCAGGCGCGTGGGGTGGCCATCGTGGCTGCGGTGAACCAGGATTTGCCGGTATTCGAATACGCGGCAAGGCAGGTTAAGCAGACGGTGGTGGGCATCGGTAGCGCGGAGAAGAGCCAGGTGCAGCACATGGTGCGCACCCTGCTGAAGCTTCCCGCGAACCCGCAGGCCGACGCCGCCGATGCGCTGGCGATTGCAATTACCCACTGCCACGTCAGCCAGAACGCGATGCAAATGAGCGAGTCGCGGCTCAATCTGGCGCGAGGCAGGTTACGATAATCAGAAATCAGGCTGGATAAACATCCAGCCTTTTTTTATTATGTCGGCAGTTAATTTCTCCCAGAACGCAGGAGCGTCACGTGATAGGCAGACTCAGAGGCATCATCATTGAAAAACAACCCCCGTTAGTGCTGCTGGAAGTGGGTGGCGTGGGCTATGAAGTCCATATGCCGATGACCTGTTTCTACGAGCTGCCGGACGCGGGCAAAGAGGCGATTGTCTTTACCCAGTTTGTGGTGCGTGAAGACGCTCAGCTGCTGTACGGCTTTAACAACAAGCAGGAACGCACCCTGTTTCGCGAGCTGATTAAAACCAACGGTGTGGGGCCTAAGCTGGCGCTGGCGATTTTGTCCGGCATGTCCGCTCCGCAGTTTGTGAATGCCGTTGAGCGCGAAGACCCCGCGGCGCTGGTTAAGCTTCCGGGCATTGGTAAGAAAACCGCAGAGCGTCTGATAGTTGAGATGAAAGACCGCTTTAAAGGTCTGCACGGCGATCTGTTCACTCCGGCTGCCGATTTGGTTCTGACTGCTCCGGGTGCGCCTGCCTCTGATGATGATGCCGAGCAGGAAGCGGTTGCCGCGCTGGTGGCGCTGGGCTATAAACCTCAGGAGGCCAGCCGGATGGTGAGCAAAATTGCCAAACCGGACGCCAGCAGTGAAACTCTGATTCGTGAAGCGCTGCGCGCTGCATTGTGAGGTAAAGGATGATTGAAGCAGACCGCCTGGTATCGGCAGGCACCCTTCAGGCAGAAGACGTGGTGGATCGTGCGATCCGCCCGAAGCTGCTTGATGAGTACATCGGCCAGCCGCAGGTACGTTCCCAGATGGAGATTTTCATCCAGGCGGCAAAGCTGCGCGGCGATGCGCTCGATCACCTGCTGATTTTTGGCCCGCCGGGGTTAGGGAAAACTACCCTGGCGAATATCGTCGCCAATGAAATGGGCGTCAACCTGCGTACTACCTCCGGCCCGGTGCTGGAAAAAGCGGGCGATCTGGCGGCGATGCTGACCAACCTTGAACCGCATGACGTGCTGTTTATCGATGAGATCCACCGCCTGTCACCGGTGGTGGAGGAAGTGCTCTATCCGGCGATGGAGGATTACCAGCTGGATATCATGATCGGCGAAGGCCCGGCCGCGCGCTCCATCAAAATCGATCTGCCGCCGTTTACCCTGATTGGCGCCACGACCCGCGCCGGGTCGTTGACCTCTCCGCTGCGCGACCGCTTTGGCATCGTTCAGCGTCTGGAGTTTTATCAGGTACCCGATCTTCAGCATATCGTGGGGCGCAGCGCGCGCTACATGGGGCTGGATATGAGCGAAGAGGGGGCATATGAAGTGGCGAAACGTTCCCGCGGTACGCCGCGTATTGCCAACCGCCTGCTGCGCCGCGTGCGTGACTTTGCTGAAGTGAAGCACGATGGTTCGATTTCCGCCGAGATCGCCGCTCAGGCGCTGGATATGCTGAACGTCGATGCTGAAGGCTTTGACTATATGGATCGCAAACTGCTGCTGGCGGTGCTGGACAAGTTCTTTGGCGGGCCGGTCGGGCTGGATAACCTGGCGGCGGCAATTGGCGAAGAGCGTGAGACTATCGAAGATGTGCTGGAGCCGTATTTGATCCAGCAGGGCTTCTTACAGCGTACCCCACGTGGTCGTATGGCGACGGTGCGGGCGTGGAATCATTTCGGTATTACGCCGCCCGCGATGCCGTAAGTAGCGATAAATGGTAGCCCCGGTAAGCGAAGCGCCACCGGGGACATGCTCACTACTGCGCGGTCTTTTTCATCATACTGAAAACAAACAACACCGCCGCGCTCAAGACCACCGACGGCCCTGCTGGCGTGTCATAAAACGCCGAAAAGGTTAACCCGCCCGTGACGGCGATCATCCCGATAACCACCGCGATACCGGCCATCTGCTCTGGCGTACGTGCAAAACGGCGCGCCGTGGCGGCAGGGATGATCAGCAGCGATGTTATAATCAGCGCGCCGACAAACTTCATTGCGACACCAATCGTTAACGCCGTCACCAGCATCAGCAGCAGCTTCACGCGCTGCAGCTTCACGCCGTCGACAAACGCCAGATCCGGGCTGACGGTCATTGCCAGTAAATTCCGCCACTGCCACAGCAGAATACCCAGTACCACCACCACGCCAATGGCGATCGCGATGAGATCGTCAGGCGTCACGGCCAGCAGATCGCCAAACAGGTAGGCCATCAGGTCAACGCGGATATTTGACATCAGGCTAACAACGACCAGACCCAGCGACAGCGCGCTGTGCGCCATGATGCCAAGCAGCGTATCAATCGCGAGGTGAGGGCGCTTCTCCAGCCAGACCAGACCGGCTGCCAGCAGCAGCGTGACCACAATCACCGCGTAAAAGGGATTCACATCCAGCAGCAAACCAAAGGCAACGCCCAGCAGCGACGCATGCGCCAGGGTATCACCGAAGTAAGACATTCTGCGCCACACCACAAACGAGCCGAGTGGGCCTGCGGCGCAGGCAAGCATAACCCCGGCCAGCCAGCCGGGCAGTAACAGTTCAATCATGAGTGTCCATTTCCCCGACGCAGAACGATTCGTCCCTGCAAATCATGGCGGTGATTATGATGATGGCGATAAATGCCAAGCTGTTCAGCGCCGCGAGGGCCAAACATGGAGATAAATTCCGGGTGCATTGAGACCACTTCAGGCGTGCCGGAACAGCAAATGTGATGGTTGAGACACAGCACTTCGTCGGTTTTCGCCATCACCAGATGCAGGTCATGGGAGACCATCAGCACGGCGCAGTTCAGTTCGCGGCGCAGCTGGTCGATCAAATCATAAAGCGCGACCTGACCATTGACGTCCACGCCCTGGGTTGGCTCATCCAGCACCAGCAGCTGCGGGCTGCTCAGCAGCGCACGGGCCAGCAAAACGCGCTGCGTCTCACCGCCGGACAGCTTCTGCAACGGCGCATCGATAAGGTGGCCCGCCTGCACGCGCTTCAGTGCCGGGAGAATATCGGCTTTTCGCGTGCCCGGACGCAGACGCAGAAAACGATTTACCGTCAGCGGCAGGGTGGCGTCCAGATGTAATTTTTGCGGCACATAGCCGATCCGCAATTTTTCCTCGCGCGTGATTACACCTTCATCCGGTGTAACCAGACCCAGCACCACGCGCACCAGAGTGGATTTACCTGCGCCATTGGGGCCGAGCAGCGTCAGAATTTTTCCGGGCTTGAGATCCAGCGATACGTCAGAGAGGACGCGGCGCTGGCCAAAGGAGACCGAAATATTGTCGAGAGAAACCAGAGTCGTCATGTCAATTTAAGCTTGAAGAAGTCAACGAATGTTATAATATCACATTCCACGCATTCACTACGATGATTAGTCGCATTATGTTACATAAAAATACGCTTCTTTTCGCAGCATTATCCGCTGCCCTTTGGGGAACAACCGCACAAGATGTTAACGCTGCCGTTGTTGCTTCGCTTAAACCGCTTGGATTCATCGCGTCGGCCATTGCCGATGGGGTAACGGAAACCCAGGTTCTGCTCCCTGACGGGGCTTCAGAGCATGACTATTCTCTGCGTCCGTCTGATGTAAAACGCTTACAAAACGCAGACTTAGTTGTCTGGATTGGTCCGGAGATGGAAGCATTCATGCAGAAATCCGCCAAACAGATTGCTAATGAAAAACAGGTCGCGATTGCCGGGCTTTCCGGCGTGAAACCGTTGCTCATGAAAGGGGCGGATGATGACGGTGACGAACATGATCATCACGCTGCAGAGGGTGAAAAAGGTGATGGAGATCACCATCACGGCGAGTACAACATGCATCTCTGGCTATCCCCAGAGATAGCGCGGCTTTCCGCGGTTGCAATCCATGACAAATTAGTGGAACTTATGCCGCAAAGTCGAGCCAAACTAGACGCCAACCTGAAGGATTTTGAGGCACAATTAGCCGCAACCGATAAGCAGGTAGGTAATGAGCTCGCACCGTTGAAAGGAAAAGGGTATTTCGTTTTTCATGACGCCTACGGCTACTACGAAAAACACTACGGCCTGACCCCGCTTGGGCACTTTACCGTCAACCCTGAAATTCAACCTGGTGCGCAGCGTTTACATGAAATCAGAACACAGTTGGTTGAGCAGAAAGCGACATGCGTTTTTGCTGAGCCACAGTTCAGGCCAGCGGTCGTAGAAGCCGTGGCCAGGGGAACATCCGTGCGCATGGGAACCCTTGACCCGCTAGGTACGAATATCCAGTTGAGCAAAGCGAGCTATTCGCAGTTCCTCAGCCAACTGGCGAACCAGTATGCGAGCTGCCTGAAAGGAGATTAACGAGGAAGTGAATACGTGCAACAGATAGCCCGCTCTGTCGCCCTGGCATTTAACAATCTGCCTCGACCCCACCGCGTTATGCTGGGGTCGCTTACAGTTCTCACCTTAGCGGTCGCCGTCTGGCGGCCCTATGTTTACCACCCGAGTTCTGCCCCTATCATTAAAACCATCGAGCTTGAAAAGAGCGAGATCCGCTCTTTGCTGCCTGAAGCCAGCGAGCCTATCGACCAGGCCGCTCAGGAAGATGAAGCTATCCCTCAGGATGAACTGGACGATAAAACCGAGAACGAAGCGGGGATCCACGAATACGTTGTCTCTACCGGTGACACGCTGAGCAGCGTGCTCAACCAGTACGGTATCGACATGGGCAATATCAGCCAGCTGGCCGCTGCGGATAAAGACCTGCGTAACCTGAAAATCGGGCAACAGCTCTCCTGGACATTAACGGCGGATGGCGATCTTCAGCGTTTGACCTGGGAAATGTCCCGCCGCGAAACCCGCACCTATGACCGCACTGCAAACGGTTTCAAAATGACCAGTGAAATGCAGAAAGGCGACTGGGTTAACAGCGTGATGAAAGGTACCGTGGGCGGAAGCTTTGTTTCCAGCGCCCGTGATGCGGGCCTGACCAGCGGTGAAATCAGCGCGGTGATCAAAGCCATGCAGTGGCAGATGGATTTCCGTAAGCTGAAGAAAGGCGATGAGTTTTCCGTCCTGATGTCCCGCGAAATGCTGGACGGCAAGCGCGAGCAGAGCCAGCTGCTGGGGGTGCGTCTGCGCTCCGAGGGAAAAGATTACTACGCCATTCGCGCTGAAGACGGCAAGTTCTATGACCGTAGCGGTACGGGCCTTGCGAAAGGCTTCCTGCGTTTCCCGACGGCGAAACAGTTCCGCGTCTCCTCTAACTTTAACCCGCGTCGTCTGAACCCGGTTACCGGCCGCGTTGCGCCTCACCGCGGGGTAGACTTCGCGATGCCGCAGGGCACGCCGGTGCTGTCCGTTGGTGATGGCGAAGTGGTGATGGCAAAACGCAGTGGTGCAGCGGGCTATTACGTGGCTATCCGTCACGGTCGTACCTATACCACCCGCTATATGCACCTGCGCAAGCTGCTGGTCAAACCGGGGCAGAAAGTGAAACGCGGCGACCGTATCGCGCTCTCCGGCAACACCGGACGCTCTACTGGCCCGCATCTGCACTATGAAGTGTGGATTAACCAGCAGGCCGTGAACCCGCTGACGGCCAAACTGCCGCGCACCGAAGGCCTGACAGGTAAAGATCGTTCCGATTACCTGGCGCAGGCGAGAGAGGTGATACCGCAGCTGAGCTTAAACTAAGCTCTCTGTTTTGTGAAAAAAGCCGGTGTCAGCATGCGCCGGCTTTTTCTTTTGTGCGTGGGCGACTGCCTCGCTACACTATCTGAATAATTTTTTGCGTCACCAGACCCTGGAACCAGCATGGAAACAAAAAAAAATAATATTGAATACATTCCTGAGTTTGAAAAATCCTTTCGACACCCGCGCAACTGGGGCGCCTGGCTGGGGGTTTACACCTTTGCGGGCATCGCTATGCTGCCTGCCGCGCTGCGCGATCCCGTACTGGGAAAAATTGGCCGTCTGGCCGGGCGCTTAGGTAAAAGCGCGCGTCGTCGTGCGCAGATCAACCTCTATTACTGTTTTCCTGAAAAAAGCGATGCCGAGCGCGAGGCCATCATCGACGCGATGTATACCACCGCACCGCAGGCCATGGCGATGATGGCGGAGCTGGCGCTGAAAGGACCGGAAAAAATCATCGACCGCGTTGACTGGAAAGGGCTGGAAATCATCGACGAAATGCGTCGCAATGATGAGAAGGTCATTTTCCTCGTGCCCCACGGCTGGGGCGTGGATATCCCGGCAATGCTGATGGCTTCCCAGGGGCAGAAAATGGCGGCGATGTTCCATAACCAGGGCAATAAAATCTACGATTTTGTCTGGAATACGGTACGTCGTCGTTTTGGCGGACGCTTGCATGCGCGTAACGACGGCATCAAGCCGTTTATTCAGTCGGTACGTCAGGGGTACTGGGGCTACTATCTGCCGGACCAGGACCACGGACCTGAGCACAGCGAGTTTGTCGACTTCTTTGCAACCTACAAAGCCACGCTCCCCGCCATTGGGCGCCTGATGAAGGTTTGCCGCGCCCGCGTGATCCCGCTCTTTCCGGTTTACGACGGTAAAACGCATCGTCTGAGCATTGAAGTCCGTCCGCCGATGGACGACCTGCTGACCGCGGACGATCGCACCATCGCGCGCCGCATGAACGAAGAGGTGGAGCTGCTGGTGGGGCCGCATACCGAACAGTACACGTGGATACTGAAGCTGCTGAAAACGCGGAAGCCGGGAGAGACGGAGCCCTATAAGCGTAAAGAGCTTTACCCGAGGAAATAGAAAACCTTCACCTTGCCCCTCTCCCCTTGTACAGTCCGGGGACATGGTAGACAGGTGTTCGGGGACATGGTGAACACTTTTTAACATCCTTTACCCATGGTGATCGACTTTTTCTTCAGGTCGATCACCCCCACTTTCGTGCTGTACCACCACACTACATAGCAGCCGTCAT